>DATMSO010000094.1:0-35829 GCA_035565335.1 Methylovorus sp. | reverse complement strand
CTATATTGAGTAGTTACGCGCAACACTAATAATTTACATTAAATGCTAGCAACAAGTTTAAATAGTGTAAAGCGAATTATATTTTTCCATTTGGCCGATCAGACTCATATAATGTCCTCACATCGTTTACTGATTAAATCTCTCCATGCTTCCCAAAAAATGGTGGCAGTTTCTGATTCTGATTGCCCTGGTACTCGGATTGGTTTTCACTGCGCTTATCGGCCTCGCGGCCACTCTTATCTACCCGGAATTACCCTCGCTTGATGCCCTGACGGATTACAAACCCAAGGTGCCATTGCGGGTCTACTCCGAGGACAATTACCTCATCGGTGAATTTGGCGAGGAGCGTCGCGCCTTCATCAAAATCGAGGATGTACCGGCTTCTCTCAAGCACGCCATATTGGCCGCGGAAGATGAGCGCTTTTACAAGCACGGCGGGGTAGACACCATGGGTATCCTGCGCGCTGCCATTGCCAACGTCACCTCCGGCAGCTTCAAGGAAGGCGCCAGCACCATCACCATGCAGGTCGCCCGCAACTTCTTCCTGTCCAGCGAAAAAACCGCCTCGCGCAAACTGAGCGAAGCCCTGCTCGCCATCAAGATTGAACACAACCTGACCAAGGATCAGATCCTTGAGCTTTATATCAATCAGATCTATCTTGGGCAGCGTTCCTATGGTTTTGCCGCAGCTTCACAAGTCTATTACGGCAAGCCTTTAAATAAATTGAGCGTGGCGGAAGCTGCGATGCTGGCCGGACTGCCAAAAGCGCCTTCCCGCTACAACCCATTTGCCAATCCAAAACGCGCTACAGCGCGCCAGCACTACGTTTTACGGCGCATGAACGAATTACGTTACATCGATGAAAATACCTACCAAAAAGCCTTGAATGAGCCGCAAAAATTCCGTCAGAGCAAGCAAGTGCGAGACCTGGCTGCCGACTACGTGGCCGAAATCGCCCGGCAGATGATGTATCAGCGCTATAAGGATGATATTTACACCAGCGGCCTCAAGGTTTACACCACTATCCGCAAATCCAACCAGGAGGCGGCCAACAAGGCTGTGCTGCAGGGGATACTCGATTACGACAGCCGTCATGGTTATCGCGGCCCGGAGAAAGTGATACACCCACCAGCCCATGGCACCGAAGAGGAAGCCAATTGGGTAGACAAGGCACTGGATGAAATCGAAGTCTCGAATGGCCTGATTCCGGCCATGATCATCAACTTAAGCCCCAAGCTGGTGACCGTGCATTCGCAAAGCGGTGAAGATATTCAAATCACCGGCAACGGCCTGTCACTGGTGCAGAAAACCCTGAATGAAAAAGATGCGAGCAAGCGCAAGCTGATGCCCGGCGCCATCGTGCGTATCGTCAAGACCACCGATGGCTGGCAGATCACCCAGCTGCCGCAGGTGCAGTCCGGCTTTATTGCGCTTGACCCCGCAACTGGTGCTGTCACCGCCCTGGTCGGTGGCTTTGACTTCAATCGCAACAAGTTTAACCACGTGACACAAGCATGGCGCCAGCCTGGCTCCAGCTTCAAGCCTTTCATCTATTCAGCCTCGCTGGAAAAAGGCTTCACGCCGGCCAGCATGATAGACGATGAACCGATCACGCTATCGGCGGCCGAAACTGGCAGCGGCTCCGCCTGGGAACCCAAGAACTTTGACAATACCTACGAAGGCCCGATGCGCATGCGGACCGCGCTGACAAAATCCAAGAACATGGTGTCCATCCGCATCTTGCAAAGCATAGGCGTGCGTTACGCCCAGGATTACATCACGCGCTTTGGCTTCTCGCCCAAGGATCACCCGCCCTACCTGGCCATGGCGCTGGGTTCAGGCTCGGTGACTCCCTGGCAGATGGCAGGTGCGTATGCCGTGTTTGCCAATGGCGGCTATCGCGTACGCCCCTACATCATCAGCAAAATCGTCGATCCGCGTGGCAAGGTAATTGAAGAAACCAAGTTTGATGAAGTCGGCAAAAATGCGGTACGTGTGATTGATGCGCGCAACGCATTCCTGATGACGTCCATGATGCAGGATGTGGCACGCATCGGTACCGCCGCCAAAGCCCGCCAGATTGGCCGTTACGACCTTGCCGGCAAGACCGGCACGACTAATAGCCAGATTGATGCCTGGTTTGCCGGCTTCAACCCAAAACAGGTGGCGATCACCTGGATTGGCTATGACCAGCCACGCTCACTCGGCAGCAACGAGACTGGCGGTCGCGCCGCCCTGCCGATCTGGATCGATTACATGACCAATGCCCTGCGCAATGTGCCGGATGAACCCTACTCCGTGCCTCAAGGCATTACCTCGGTGAAAATCAATCCGCACACCGGCATGCGAGTAAGCGATGACGAAAGCGGCATATACGAATACTTCTATCAGGAATTCATGCCGCCAGACGGCGAGGACAATACCTTCAGTCCGATTCCAGGATTCACCACCAGCAAACCGCCGGAATCCACAGCCACCGACCCCACACGGGCTGATCAGCTGTTCTGATATCGGGCTTAAGGAAATGGGTTGTTCTGGCGAGCGATTTGGAAAGATTTTATAAAGCGTTAGCACTGCCCTGACGGGCGAGGTAGAGCAGGCATCATGGCAAAAGACAGTTCAGGCCGACAGCAGCATCTGAGACAGCTGATTGCACAGCAGGCGGCGCGCATGATGGCCGAGGAAGGCATCAGCGACTTTAGCCATGCCAAACGCAAGGCGGGCAAGCAGTTGGGTGCCACCGACATCAATTGCCTGCCAACCAACAGCGAGATTGAAGAAGAGATCCGGCTTTACCACGAAATCTACAACAGCGAAGACCAGCCGGAAAACCTGCGTCAGTTACGTGCCGATGCCGTGATCGTCATGCGCCTCTTGGAACGCTTCAATCCGCATCTCACTGGCCCGGTGCTGGATGGGACCGCTGGCAAGTTTGCCGAAACCCACATCCATCTCTTCGCCGACAGCCTGAAGGATGTCGAGATGTTTCTGCTCAACCAGCAGATACCCTACGAAACCAACGAAAAATCCTACCGCATCAGCGAACGTCGCAGCAGCGACCGCAAAGGCGGTGATCGCAAGAAAGTACCGGTGTTTACGCTGGAAGGACCGCATGGCCTGATCAGGCTCAGCGTATTTGAAATTGACGATCTCCGCATCCCCACCCGCAGTGCGGCAAACGGACAAGCCTCCAGTCGTGTCAACCTGGAAGGGCTTAAAGCGTTAATCGCTTTATCCCGGTTAAATCCGGAGCTTGAAGTTTAGTTGTTGATGGCGCGTTGCAACCCAACGCGCTAGCCACGCAACCAGCGCGCCACATCCATCGCAAAGTAAGTCAGGATACCGTCAGCGCCTGCACGCTTGAAAGCCAGCATGGCTTCCATGACGCAGGCCTGCTCATCCAGCCAGCCGTTTTGCGAGGCCGCTTTCAGCATGGCATATTCGCCGCTGACCTGATAGGCATAGGTCGGCACCCCAAATTCTTCTTTGACGCGACGCACAATATCCAAATATGGCATACCGGGTTTCACCATCACCATATCCGCCCCTTGCTCTAGATCTAGCGCAACTTCAACCAATGCTTCATTTGAATTGGCAGGGTCCATCTGATAACTGTACTTGTTGCCTCGTCCCAGATTCGACGATGAGCCAACCGCATCCCGAAACGGCCCATAAAACGCTGACGCATATTTAGCCGAGTAGGCGAGGATACGGGTGTGTATGTGCCCGTGTTGCTCCAGCGCCTCGCGGATAGCGCCTATGCGGCCGTCCATCATGTCCGATGGCGCCACCACATCCGCGCCGGCATCCGCATGGCACAAGGCCTGGCGGATGAGCACTTCCACGGTTTCGTCGTTCAGCACATAGCCGCTGTCATCGATCAGGCCATCCTGACCATGGGTGGTGTAAGGATCAAGCGCAACATCGGTAATGATGCCGAGTTCAGGGTGCGCCTGCTTGAGCGCGCGCACAGCGCGCGGCACCAGCCCTTGCGGGTTATATGCCTCACGGGCCTCCAGACTTTTGCCTGCCTGATCCACCACCGGAAAAAGCGCCAGGGCGGGAATCCCCAGCCGCACGCATTCCGCTGCGGTTTGCAGCAGATGATCAATACTCTGCCTGACCACGCCGGGCATGGAGGCGACCTCTTCCTGGCGCTGCTCGCCTTCGAGCACAAATACCGGATAAATCAGGTCATTAGTGGTGATGACGTTTTCGCGCATCAACCGCCGCGAAAATGCGTCACGGCGCATGCGGCGCGGACGGCTCATCAGGAATTGCTTGCTGGATGCGGACATGGGATTCTCCTCAGGCAAAAACGCGGGCGAGTTCGGTACCGGGTTCGGGCTGGCGCATGAACGCCTCGCCCACCAGGAAAGTATGGACGTCATGCTGCCGCATCAGGGCGACATCGTCAGGGGTAAAGATGCCGGACTCAGTGACCACGATCTTGCCTGCCGGAATGCGCGGCAATAATCCCAGGGTGGTATCCAGCGTGACTTCAAAGGTACGCAGGTTGCGATTATTGATACCCAGCAACGGCGTTTCCAGTTGCAGCGCCAGATCAAGTTCTTCGCCATTGTGCACTTCCACCAGCACCGCCATGCCGAGGTCATGGGCCAGGGTCTCCAGCAGACGCATGCGGGGCAAATCCAGCGCGGCGGCAATCAGCAGAATACAATCGGCCCCCATGGCACGCGCCTCGTAGACCTGATACGCCTCGATCATGAAATCCTTGCGCAGCACGGGCAATGCACATGCGGCACGCGCCTCTTTCAGATACTCAGGCGAGCCCTGGAAGAAATCGCGATCGGTCAGCACGGAGAGACAGGCCGCGCCGCCTTGCTCATAGCTGGCTGCAATCTCGGCCGGCCGGAAGTCTTCGCGTATCACGCCTTTGGAAGGGCTCGCCTTCTTGATTTCGGCAATCACTGCGGCCTTGCCGGCGGCTATCTTCTGACGTATGGCCCCCACGAAGTCACGCGGCGCAGGCGAGGCCAGTGCATCGCGCTGCATCATGACGAGCGGATGAGCTGCCATGGCAGCCTGCACTTCCGCCTGCTTGACGCGGAGGATTTTATTCAAGATATCGGACATGCTTTTTCCAGTTGAAAAATACGCTAATTGATAGGTGCTTACTGATACGTGTTGCCCTGATATTCCAGCCAGCCGGGCGTATGGCGCTGCTGGGGATCATGGTGCGTCCAGTGCACGACACCGCCCTTGGCATTCCAGACGTATTCCCCTTGAAACGCCAGCTCATCACCCACGGCCAGCGCGGGAATGCGCGGAGCGAGATCAATATTATGAGCAATCAGCACGGTAATGCCGTTTTGCAGACGCAGCAGTATGCGCTGGTGCCGCGTGCCGTCATTGTCATCCTTGAGCACCTTGACCACATGGCCACGCGCCTTCACCTGCACATGGCTCAGCCGGTGATCAAACGCCTGCTGGATGACAGCATCGCCGTCTTCCCAAGTGGCTGGCCGCGCGAGTTCGACCGGGGTTGCCACCGGTGCCACTGCCGTGGCGGCCTGGGAAAAATGCCAGACGGTATAGGCAAGCGCAATGCCTGCCGCCAGTATCAGGCGCTTCATGCCGCGGCAGCGAGGCTACGCAGGGCTTCCAGCTTTTGCATCGCGGCGCCGCTATCAATCGCTTCGGCAGCCCGCTGTATGCCAGCCTGCAGCGTAGGCGCCTGGCCGGCCACATAAATCGCCGCCCCTGCATTCAGCAGCACGATATCGCGCGCCGGACCGTGCTCGCCGCGCAGGACAGCCGTTATCAACTGTGCTGATTCAGCGGCATTTTCCACGCGTATGCTATCCACGTCATGCAATGGCATGCCGAAGTCGCTGGGGTTGAGTGTGTATTCAGTGACCACGCCGTCTTTCAGCTCCGCCACATAGGTATCGCCAGAGAAGGAAATCTCATCCATCTCATCGGCGCTGAACACCACCATGACATGCTCGCTGCCCAGTCGCTGCAGCGCATGAGCGAGCAAGGGCACCAAGTCTTTGTGAAATACGCCCATCACCTGCCGTTTGGCGCCTGCAGGATTAGTCAGCGGCCCCAGCAGGTTGAACAGCGTACGTACCCCCAGCTCACGGCGCACCGGCCCGGCATGCTTCATGGCACTGTGGTGATTAGGCGCAAACATGAAACCAATGCCGACTTCATTCACGCAGCGGGTCACCTGTTCCGCCTGCAGGTTGATGTTGACCCCCAGCGCTTCCAGCACATCGGCACTGCCGCTCTTGGAGGAAGCTGCACGGTTACCATGCTTGGCAATGCGTGCCCGAGCACCTGCCGCAACAAACGCCGAGCAGGTGGAGACATTAAAGGCCTTGTTAACCGCACCACCGGTGCCACAGGTATCGATAAGGTAAGCATCGTCTTTCACCACCACCTTGGCGGACAGCTCACGCATGACTTCCGCCGCGGCAGCGATTTCATCCACCGTCTCGCCCTTTACCCGCAGGCCGATCAAAAGACCGGCAATTTGCGCCGGGGTGAGCTCGCCACCCATGACCTGGCGCATGATGGACAGCATTTCTTCGCGGCTGAAATCCTGATGCTGGATCAGTTTCTGCAGCGCAGCCTTGATGGTCATCTCCATCAGTAAGCCTTCAGAAAGTTATTCAGGAGATCGTGTCCATGCTCCGTCAGGATAGATTCTGGATGGAATTGCACGCCCTCTACCGGCAGGGTTTTATGCCGTACGCCCATGATCTCGCCATCATCGGTCCAGGCTGTGATTTCCAGGCAATCAGGAATCGTCTCGCGCTCGATCACCAGCGAATGGTAGCGGGTAGCCGTGAATGGATTGGGCAAACCACTGAATACCCCGACATTGTTATGCGACACCTGCGAGGTCTTGCCGTGCATTAGTTGCTTGGCGTGGATGATGCGGCCACCAAAGGCCTGGCCTATGCTCTGGTGGCCCAGGCAAACGCCCAGCAGCGGAATCTTGCCAGCGAATTCATGAATCAGCGGCACGGATATCCCCGCCTCATTGGGGGTACATGGCCCGGGGGAGATCACAATATGGTCAGGCTTGAGCTCCGCCACTTTGGCCAGGTCAATTTCATCGTTGCGGTATACCTGCACATCCTGGCCCAGCTCGCCCAGATACTGAACGAGGTTATAGGTAAACGAATCGTAGTTATCGATCATCAGCAGCATGATTATTCCTTCCCTTGCGCCAGTTGACCGGCATTGCTATCGAGGCCGGCGAGCACAATCTCGGCGGCGCGAATCACGGCTCTCGCCTTGTTCTGCGTTTCCATCCATTCGTTGTCAGGCACCGAGTCGGCCACAATGCCGGCTCCGGCCTGCACATACAAGGTGTTATCCTTGATGACGGCGGTGCGAATGGCAATGGCCAGATCCATATCGCCATTAAAGCCGAGGTAACCGACCGCACCCGCATAAATACCGCGCTTGGAAGGCTCCAGCTCGTCAATAATCTCCATCGCGCGTACCTTGGGCGCCCCGCTGACGGTGCCGGCAGGGAAGGTCGCCTTCAACACATCAATCGCCTGCATGCCAGTTTTGAGCTTGCCTTCCACATTGGACACGATATGCATCACGTGCGAATAACGCTCGATGATCATGCTGTCCGTCACCTTGACCGAGCCGGTTACGGCCACACGGCCCACATCGTTGCGGCCCAGATCCATCAGCTGCACATGTTCGGCGCGCTCCTTGGGGTCTGCCAGCAGCTCTTCGGCCAGTGCCACATCCTGCTCGCGCGTCTTGCCGCGTGGACGGGTACCGGCAATCGGGCGTGCCGTGACCATGTCGTTTTCCAGGCGCACCAGAATTTCCGGTGAGGCGCCCACCACATGGTGATCGCCCATATCGTAATAGAACATATAGGGCGAAGGATTCAGGCTGCGCAACGCGCGGTAAAGCGACATCGGCGAGGCCGCAAACGGTTGGGACAGGCGTTGCGACAACACCACCTGCATGATGTCGCCATCAAAAATATAACGCTTGGCCTGCTCGACGGCAGCCTTGAAATTGGCTTCACCAAACTCCGACACAGCTTCGCTAGGGGCCATCGCCGGCGCCTGCGGAATGGCAACCGGCTGGCGCAATTGCGTCAGCAATTGCTGCAACCGTTGATGGGCGGCCTCGTAGGCATTATCCGTGGCGGGGTCGGCATACACGATGAAATAGAGCTTGCCGGAAAGGTTATCCACCACGGCCAGCTCTTCGGACACCATGAGCAGGATGTCAGGCACGCCCAGCGCATCGGTCTTAGCATGAGCATTGCGCGTGAGGCGTGGCTCGATATAACGCACGGTCTCATAGCCAAAATACCCGGCCAGCCCGCCGGTAAAGCGCGGCAAGCCCTGATACGGTGGCGTTCTGAAACGAGCCTGATAATGTTTAACGAAATCCAGCGGATTCACATCCGTAGCAGATTCGATCACGACATCGCTTTGCAGCACCTGAACGTCGCGGTCACGCGCGACAATACGGGTGCGGGCCGGCAGGCCGATGATGGAATAGCGGCCAAAGCGCTCGCCGCCCTGCACGGATTCGAGCAGATAGGAAAAAGGGCGATTCGCCAGTTTGAGGTAAAGCGAAAGCGGGGTATCGAGATCGGCAAAGGTTTCGACAACCAGCGGAATGCGGTTATAACCCTGGTCCGCCAGGGCCTTGAACTCGTGCTTAGTGATGGTGTGTAACATAGTAATTCCCAAGTCTTGTATGTGCGTCAGGCGCAGCAGTGCGCCCTCCAGATTCGTCCAGTCGGACGTTCGTCAGAGTTCAGCGCCACCATCGCCAGCTGAGCTGGCATTTAAAGTCCTGGAAATTCATCAATTTACCTTGGATCACACGTGTTGATCATACGTTAACAAAAGGGCAGCCTCCTGCAGGCTGTCTATCACCGCATCGGCCCCCAGGAGATTGGCAGGCCGCCCGCGATTATACCCATACGAAACTGCAATCGCCGCACATCCGGCGGCACGCGCGGCATCTACATCTGCACCGGAGTCGCCTATCATCACCATCTGCTCGACGCTGACACCAAACGCCTCGGCCATATGCTGCAATGGCAGCGGGTCCGGCTTTTTGCGAGGCAGACTGTCGCCCGACAACACCAGCGAAAAATAAGGCAGCATGCCCATCGCTTGGAGCAGCGGCCGGGTAAAGCGTTCCGGTTTATTGGTAATACAGGCCAGCGTGTAGCCGGCTTCATGCAACTGCCTTAACCCTTCCATGGCACCGGGATAAGGCGCACTACGCCGCGTCAGCACCTCGGCATAGTGCTCAAAAAACAAGTCCTGCGCCTGCGCAAATAACGCTGCATCCGGCTCCGCCTCCATGTCGCCTGTCAGCAGCCGCTTGACCAGCCTTGCCGCACCATTGCCGACATAGGTCATGACCAGCGCCTCTGGCAGCATGGGCCGGCCGAGTGCGTGCAACATGCGATTGGCCGCATCCGCCAGATCAGGCGCGGTATGCAACAGCGTACCGTCCAGATCCAGCGCCACGGCGCGCACCGGAATCGGAAAATTCACCAGGGGGAATTCCTCGAGAGCACTCCATACGCCATCGCCTGAATTACTTAAGCGATGGCAGCAGGATTACACCTTCGCCAGCTCGGCGCGCAGGTTGCCGATGATGGTGTCGTAACGGCTAGGATCGGTATCCTTGCCGGCACCGAACACGGCAGAGCCTGCCACAAAGGTATCCGCACCGGCACGGGCGATCTCGGCGATATTGGCCGTATTAACGCCACCGTCGATTTCCAGCCAGATTTCGCGGCCGGTCTTTTCGGTGTAAGCATCAATACGGGCACGGGCCTGACGCAGCTTGTCCAGCGTGCCAGGAATGAACTTCTGACCACCAAAACCAGGGTTAACCGACATCAGCAGAATCATGTCGACCTTGTCCATCACGTAGTCGAGGTAATCCAGCGGTGTGGCCGGATTGAATACCAGGCCGGATTTGCAACCCAGCTCGCGCACCAGGGACAGGCTACGATCAATATGATCAGAAGCTTCAGGGTGGAAAGTAATGATATTGGCACCGGCCTTGGCAAAGTCAGGGATGATGCGGTCAACAGGCTTGACCATCAAATGCACGTCAATGATGGCATCGGTCACAGGGCGAATAGCCTCACAGACCAGAGGACCAATGGTCAAGTTGGGAACGTAGTGGTTATCCATTACGTCAAAGTGCACGATATCGGCACCGGAAGTGATGACATCGCTGATTTCCTGACCCAGCTTGGCAAAGTTGGCGGAAAGAATACTTGGGGCAATTCTGAATGGTTTGGCCATGGCTACGAATCAATCAGTTGAAAAACCGCCATTTTACCCGGATTTGTGACGTCAAGACAGCCCTTTAGCCCCGCCGGAGGTCAACATTTCGCCTGGCTGGCCGTTACAAGGGAAGATATCTATCTGACTGAAATTGTTGCTTATGCTGGCGCGATACTGGAAAATTACGAAATGCATCTATTCACCGTCGGTGTGAACCACACCACCGCCCCCATTGCGATCCGCGAGCATGTAGCCTTTCAGAGCGAAACCCTGGAAGAAGCCCTGCGTGACCTCAGCACGCATGGCGTGCGTGAGGCGGCCATTCTGTCCACCTGTAACCGGACTGAGCTCTACTGCAACACCGACGACCCGCAAAAAGCCCTGGACTGGCTGGCAAAATACCACCAGCTGCAAACCCACAACATTCAGCCTTACATGTACACCCTTCCCAGCGAGGATGCCGTGAAGCACGCCTTCCGCGTTGCCGCCGGCCTGGATTCCATGGTGCTGGGCGAAGCCCAGATTCTGGGGCAGATGAAGCAGGCGGTGAAAATTGCCGAGCATGCCGGCACCCTGGGCACCTTGCTGCACAAGCTGTTTCAACGCACCTTTGCCGTCGCCAAGGAAGTCCGTACCACCACTGACATCGGCGCTAGCTCCATTTCCATGGCGGCCGCCTCCGTCAAACTGGCCCAGCGTATTTTTGGCAATCTGCATGGCTTGCATGTTCTGTTCATCGGCGCTGGCGAAATGATCGAACTCTGTGCGGAGCACTTCGCCACGCACAAGCCTGCTTCCATCACCGTGGCCAACCGCACCATGGAGCGCGGCAGCGAACTGGCCGCTCGCATCGGCGGCCATGCCATGCTGCTAGGCGATATTCCGGACCGTCTGGCTGATTTTGATATTGTCGTCACCTCCACCGCTAGCCAGCTGCCGATTGTCGGCCTGGGCATGGTCGAGCGCGCCATCAAGACGCGCAAACACCGCCCCATGTTCATGGTCGACCTAGCCGTGCCGCGCGACATTGAAGCCGAAGCCGCCGAGCTGGATGACGTTTTCCTCTACACCGTGGATGACCTCGCGCAAGTGGTGCAGGAAGGCCTGGTGAACCGCCAGGAAGCCGCCCGCGAGGCCGAGAAGATCATTGCCCTGCGCGTGGATAATTTCATGCACTGGCTCAAAACCCGTGATGCCGTGCCCACCATCCGGGCGCTGCGCGATCAGGCTGAGCATTTCCGCCGCAGCGAGCTTGAAAAAGCACAAAAACTGATCGCCCGTGGCGAAGACCCGATCGCCGCGCTTGAGGCGCTGAGCACCGCCCTCACCAACAAACTGCTGCACGGGCCCAGCCACGCGCTGAACCAGGCCCACGGCGACAACCGCGAACAACTGGAAAACCTGTTGCGCCAACTCTACCAGCTCCACCACGATTAAGAATCCGCAATGAAACCCTCCATGCTGAAAAAGCTCGCCACCTTGAGCGAGCGCCTTGATGAATTGAACCGCCTGCTCTCCAGCGAAGACGCCACGTCGGATATGGATAACTACCGCAAGATTTCGCGTGAGCACGCTGAAATCACGCCTATCGTGGAGCAATACCGCGCCTATGAGCAGTGCGAAAATGATCTCAAGGAAGCGCACGCCATGCTGGGCGATCCTGAGATGAAAGCCTTTGCCCAGGAAGAAATCGAGGCGGGGAAAACCCGGCTGGAAGAGATCGCCACCAATTTGCAGAAACTGCTGCTGCCCAAAGACCCCAACGACGAACGCAATATCTTCCTGGAAATCCGCGCCGGTACCGGCGGTGATGAATCGGCCCTATTTGCCGGCGATCTGTTCCGCATGTATTCGCGCTATGCCGAACGCCAGCGCTGGAAAGTGGAAGTGGTGTCGGCGAGCGAATCCGAAGTAGGCGGCTACAAGGAAATCATTGCCAAGATTGAAGGCTTTGGTGCCTATTCCAAACTCAAGTTTGAATCGGGCGGCCACCGCGTGCAGCGCGTGCCGGAAACGGAAACCCAGGGTCGTATTCATACCTCGGCCTGTACGGTCGCCGTGTTGCCCGAGGTCGACGAAGTCAGCGATGTCACCATCAATCCGGCCGATATCCGCATTGATACCTTCCGCGCCTCCGGTGCCGGCGGTCAGCACATCAACAAGACCGACTCTGCCGTGCGTATTACCCACTTCCCCACCGGCATCGTGGTGGAATGCCAGGATGGCCGCAGCCAGCACTCCAACAAGGCGCAAGCCATGCAGGTACTGGCAGCACGCATCAAGGCCAAGCAGGTCAACGAGCAACAAAGCAAGATCGCAAGTGAACGCCGCAGCCTGATCGGCAGTGGCGACCGCTCCGAGCGCATCCGCACCTACAATTACCCGCAAGGGCGCATTACTGATCACCGCATCAACCTCACGCTGTACAAGATCGATGCGATCACCGAGGGCGACATGGACGAGCTGATCAACACCTTGGCGAATGAACACCAGGCCGATTTGCTGGCCACCCTGGGCGAAGACAACTAGGTCCAAACCGCCATGAAATCTGCCGCCAGCCTGCGCAGCATTGCCCTGCTGGAAGCCGCCAAGGGCGCGCTTATCCTGCTCACTGCCCTCGCTGTGCTCACGCATCTGCATGCCGACTGGCAAGCCGCCGCCGAACAGCTGGTGGCGCATTTTCATCTGAATCCTGCGCGGCAAACCCCGCGCTTTCTATTGCAACTCGCCGCGGATGCCAGCCAGCCAAGGCTGCTCGCCATCAGTGCCGGCGCATTGCTCTATGTAGCGCTGCGCTGGGCCGAGGCTTACGGGCTATGGCTTGATCGCCCCTGGGCCAAATGGCTGGGCCTCATCAGCGCCGGGGCCTACCTGCCGTTTGAGCTGGTTGAAATCATCCGGCAGCCCTCCGCCCTCAGCTATGCGCTGTTGCTGATCAACATCGGCATCGTCTTCATTCTCTGGCGCCATCTGCGGCGCTAAGCTGCGTAAACGACCTGCGCCACCATGCCGATCATCCAGCAAACCCTGCGCGAAGCTCAGCAGCAACTCACTTCCCGTCTAAATCTGGAAGCGCACGAAGCCCGCAACGAAGTCCGCATGCTAATGAGCCATGCATTGGGCAATGTGGAGCATGCCTGGCTGATCGCTCATGAACGTGACGAATTACCCCCAGCCGGGGCCTCCCACTTTCGCGATCTGCTTAATCGGCGCCTGACAGGCGAACCGGTGGCCTATATTCTGGGCAATCGTGAATTTTATGGCTTGCGCCTGGCGGTATCGCCAGCCACCCTGATTCCACGGCCGGATACCGAAACGCTGGTAGAAGCGGCCCTTGAGGGTATTCCCGTTGACTCAGACAGCCAGGTGCTGGACCTCGGCACCGGCACTGGCGCCATTGCGCTGGCCATTGCCACCCACCGGCCCCGCTGCCGGGTGATGGCCGTGGACGCTTCCGCCGCGGCCTTGCAGATGGCCACGCAGAATGCAGAAGCACTGGGGCTGGCCGCTAGTAAAGATGCCAAGGCCGGCAAAGTCACCTTCCAGCTGGGCAGCTGGTTTACGCCGCTCAGCGGTCTGACGTTTGATGTCATCGTCAGCAATCCACCTTACATACGCTCCGATGACCCGCACCTGCAACAAGGAGACCTGCGCCACGAGCCCATCAGCGCTTTGGCGTCCGGGACCGATGGGCTGGATGACATACGCATGATCGTCAGCCAGGCGCCGGCCCATCTCACGCCCGCTGGCTGGCTCATGCTGGAACATGGTTACGACCAGGCAGAGGCAGTCGCCGGATTGATGCGCGAAACCGGGTTTACACATATCCAGCATGCGCATGACCTGGCAGGCATTGCGCGCGTTACGCTGGGGCAATGGGGTGGCTAATGCACTCTAGCCGCCAGGCAGAAGCCGCCAGAATAACAGGCAGCCGATAACACCAGCACAGTGCAAAAAATACCTAGGGAATGAAAAAAACCAGCAAGACGTGCACGCTGGATCTGGCCAGCGTGCAGAAAAAGCAGATAGCAGAAAAATCAGACAGTAGAATCAGGACATAAAGACAGTTAGTGCAAACGGCGGCGATCACTGCCGCCAGGGGTCAGGCCCACGCTGAAGTCATTGGCCTGCAAGGCATGGCCCTGCCGCCGGAACAACTGATCCACCAGCCCCAGCACTTCATCGATTTCTCCCTGACCAAAATGCCGCGCCAACAGGCCACCCACGTCCGCCAGCATTTCGCGACGTTGCGCATCCAGGATAGCCGCCGCACTCGGGCCAACAAAAATCAGTTGCAACTCGTCGCGCCCATCTTCATGGTAGGTGCTGACTTCCACCGGCGCCGCCTTGTCGCACAGGGGCCCCAAAGCCACCATGGCAGTTTCCAGCGCCTTGAAAAACGTGTCTTCCACTTCCAGCGTGCAGCACATCTCCAGCGCCCAGTTGCCGGCATTGTAGAAAAAGCCGGGCTGTTCAGGCTCCATGCTTTTCAGCTCACTCAGGTGCGCCACTTCCATTTCCTGCAGCAGCGGACGGCAAGCATCCTCCACCTGGCGCGCGCTCACGCCCTCTATCAACTCAAGATAGCCATGCACATGGACTTCGGTAGGCATGCCCACTCCTTACATTCATTCAAATCAAGGCCATGATTATACCCGATCAGGTCGGGGCATCCGGATGCAGATAGCGATCCTTGAGTCGGATGTAGTGCCGGGCAGAATAGTCAAAATGGGCGATTTCGGCCTCGGTCAGCGGTCGCACTTTTTTGGCGGGACGGCCGATATACAAATAGCCGCTTTCGAGCACCTTGCCTTCGGGTACCAGACTGCCGGCACCGAGCAGCACGTGCTTTTGCACCACCACCTTGTCCATGACGATACTGCCCATGCCGATCAGGCATTCATCTTCCAGCGTGCAACCATGCAGGATCACGCTATGCCCGACCGTGACATGATTGCCGATGATGAGCGGCGCGCCGGGCGGGTCCCAGCTGGACTGGTGGCTGACGTGCAGCATGCTGAGGTCCTGGATATTGGTGCCCTGGCCTATGCGGATGACATTGACGTCACCACGGATCACTACGCCCGGCCAGATGGAAGCATCCTCGCCAAGGCTGACCTGGCCGATCACGGTGGCGGCCTCATGCACGAATACACGGGCACCAAGCTCAGGAAAATGGCGCTGAAAAGCACTGATCGACATGTTGTTATCCAGATAGGGCATAGGCCTTTAGCCATAGTATAATCGCGAAATGTCAGAAACTTCCTCCATCGGCATTGTCGCCCCACAGATTGCGCACTTCACTGAACCGCTGCCCCTGAAAAGCGGCGAAGTCCTTCCGCAATACGATCTCGTTTACGAAACCTATGGCACGCTGAACGCGGATAAGTCCAACGCGGTGATGATCTGCCACGCGCTGTCCGGCCATCACCATGTCGCGGGCAAATATGCCGAAACCGACAAGCATGCCGGCTGGTGGGATAACCTGATCGGGCCCGGCAAACCGCTGGATACCAACCGCTTTTTCGTCATTGGCCTCAACAATCTGGGTGGCTGTCATGGCAGCACCGGCCCATCGAGCATACACCCGGAAACCGGCAAGCCCTGGGGCTCGGCTTTCCCTGTACTCACCGTGGAAGACTGGGTGACCTCGCAAGCACGTCTGGCCGATTATCTCGGCATCCACCAGCTGGCCGCCATCGTCGGCGGCAGCCTGGGCGGCATGCAGGCCTTGCAGTGGACCATCAGTTACCCCGAGCGCGTGCGCCATGCACTGGTCATCGCCGCGGCGCCCAACCTCACCGCGCAAAACATCGCCTTCAACGAAGTCGCCCGCCAGGCCATCATCACCGATCCCGAATTTCATGGCGGCGATTATTACGCGCACAAGGTGGTGCCGCGTCGCGGCCTGCGCATTGCGCGCATGCTGGGGCACATCACCTATCTGTCGGATGACGCGATGGGCGCCAAATTTGGCCGCAAACTGCGCGAAGGCGAGATCAAGTACAGCTTTGACGTTGAATTCGAAATGGAATCCTACCTGCGCTATCAGGGTGACAAATTTGCCGGCGAGTTTGATGCCAACACCTATCTGCGCATGACCCGGGCGCTGGATTACTTTGACCCCGCGCTGGCACACGGCGGTGATCTGTCGCGCGCGCTCGCACCGGCACAGGCTGATTTCCTGGTGGTTTCGTTTACCAGCGACTGGCGTTTCTCGCCCGCACGCTCGCGCGAAATCGTCAAGGCGTTGCTGGATAACGAGCTGTCCGTCAGCTACGCCGAAGTGACCGCCGCGCATGGCCATGACGCCTTTTTGATGCAGGATGCCCACTACCACGCCATTCTGCGCAACTACCTCAAGAAAATTAAACTCGGAGGCCAGGCATGAGCAACTCCTCCATCAAGTTTGTCGACGCTGCAAAATCAAGACACGATTTTGCGCTGATCGCAAAGTGGATCAAACCTGGCGCTAAGGTGCTGGACTTGGGCTGCGGCGATGGCACGCTGCTGGGTTATCTGCGCGACACCCTGCAGGTGCGCGGCTATGGCGTGGAAAAAGACGATGCCAACTGGCTGGCCAGCATGAGCAATGGCGTGGATGTGATCCAGATGGACCTTGAAGCCGGCCTCTCCGGCTTTGAAGCCAAGTCCTTTGATGTGGTGATTCTGTCGCAGACCTTACAAGCGGTGCTCAACACCGAAGGCATCGTGCAGGAAATGCTGCGCGTCGGCCATGAAGCCATCGTCACCTTCCCCAATTTCGGTTACTGGCGCCATCGCTTCCAGCTGATTGCCGGGCAGATGCCGGTTTCCAAAAATCTGCCCTACCAGTGGTACGACACGCCGAATGTGCACCTGTGCACCATCAAGGATTTTGATGAGTTCTGCATCAATCACCATATTGAAGTCATGGAACGCATGGTGCTGACCGACCAGCAGCCCATCCACATGATGCCCAATCTGCGCGGCAGTCTGGCGATGTACCATCTAAAACCAGCAGAATAGAAGCAACCCCTCGACCGAACCCGCCCCGGCGGCGTTCAGTGCATAAGGCGCATTAGCCCGACTAGACCGAAGCCCATCACCGTGAGCCCGCTCAGCTTTCTGAGCCAGCCTTGCTGCAGCACTTTTTTCAGTTTGACCGCGGCCATGCCCATCGCCAGCAAGGTGGGCAGAGTCCCCAAGCCAAACGCCAGCATCAGCAAGCCACCCTGCCAGGCGCTACCCGCCGCCAGCGCGGCCACCAGCACGCTATACACCAGCCCGCACGGCAACCATCCCCACACAGCACCCAGCAGCACCGCCTGCCACACCGAGCGCACAGGCAGCAGGCGTTTGGATAATGGCTGCAGCCGACGCCACAACCCACTGCCAACGCGCTCTATGTACGTCACGCCATGCCATATGCCGGCGAGATACAACCCCAGCAACACCAGCATGACGCTGCTCACGCCGTAGAGGATTTTCTGCACAGGCACGATATGCCCCAGGAAAAAACTGCTGGCGCCCACCGCACCGGCGAGCAAACCCGCCAGTGTATAGCTCAGGATGCGGCCGCCATTGTAGGCCAGCAGAAATGGCAGTCGCGGCCGCGCACCGGGCAAGCTCAGGCTGACCGCACCGACGATGCCACCGCACATGCCGGCGCAATGTCCGCCGCCCAGCAAGCCCACCATGAACACGCCAAATAAAGTGAATTCCAACATCCTGATATTGTGGCATGCGGCACCCGATTTCGGGTAATGTGTCGGCCATGAACGCACAACCTGTCTGGCTCAAGGCGCTGCTCAACCGGCGCATGCTCATCTGCATTTTCACCGGCTTCAGCTCCGGGCTTCCGCTCTTTATATTGATCAGCCTGTTGCCGGCATGGCTACGATCCGAAGGCGTGGACCTCAAGGCCATCGGCCTGTTTGCCCTGATCCAGCTGCCATTCACCTGGAAATTCATCTGGGCGCCGTTGTTTGACCGCTATATTCCGCCCATGGGCCGCCGGCGCGGCTGGCTGCTGGTCACGCAGATCGCCCTGCTGCTCAGTATTCCGCTTTTCGGCAAATTGCATGCAGTGCTGGATATCTGGACCATTGCCTACCTGGCAGCCGTGGTGGCTTTTTTCAGTGCCAGCCAGGATGTGGTGATCGATGCTTATCGTCGCGAAATCCTGCCGGATGCCGAACTGGGCCTGGGCAATGTCATTCATGTGAATGCCTACAAGATTGCCGGTCTGATTCCCGGTTCGCTGTCGCTCATCCTCGCCGACCATCTGGCCTGGGATAGCGTGTTCCTGATAACTGCGCTGTTCATGCTGCCCGGCATGGCGATGACCCTGCTGGTCAAAGAACCCGAGCTTAAGCCCGGACGGCCAAAAACCCTGGCCGCTGCGGTCATCGAGCCGTTCAACGAATTTGTTCACCGCAATGGCTGGCGCTCCGCCCTGCTGATTCTGGCGTTTATCTTTTTATACAAACTGGGCGACAGCATGGCGGTGGCGCTGGCAACGCCGTTTTATCTGGACATGGGGTTCAGCAAAACCGAAATCGGCCTGATCGCCAAAAATGCCGGGCTCTGGCCCAGCGTGATTGGCGGTTTGCTAGGCGGCATCTGGATGGTGCGCCTCGGCATCCATCGTTCGTTGTGGGTGTTTGGCGCGGTGCAGATGCTGGCGATTCTGGGTTTCGCCTGGCTTGCTGTAGTTGGCCATGATCTTTTGTGGCTGGGGATCGTGATTGGGGTGGAAGCCTTTGGCGTGGGCCTGGGCACGGCCGCTTTTGTCGCCTACATCGCCCAGACTACGCATCCGCTGTATACCGCCACGCAGTTCGCGCTGTTCACCAGCCTTGCCGCCGTGCCACGCACCTTTGCCAATGCCACCACCGGCTATCTGGTCGATATGCTGGGCTGGGTGAATTTCTTCCTGCTGTGTTTTGTGGCGGCGATTCCGGGCATGCTGCTATTGCTCAAAATCGCGCCCTGGCATGGCAAGCCTCTCGCCACGCCTTCCATTCGCGCGGAAGATTAAACGCCGCTAGCGCTGGTAATCGATGATCAACGGCGCGTGGTCGCTAAAGCGCTCCAGCTTGTAGATACTGGCTGCAGCGGCCTGAGCGGCCAGCGCCGGCGTGGCAATCTGGTAATCAATACGCCAGCCGACATTCTTGGCCCAGGCCTGGCCGCGATTGCTCCACCAGGTATAGCATTCATCCGTGGTGTCGGGATGCAACACGCGGTAGACATCCACCCAGCCCACGCGGTCAAACAGATCAGTGAGCCAGGCGCGCTCTTCCGGCAGAAAGCCTGAGTTTTTCTTGTTGCCCTTCCAGTTCTTGAGGTCAGCTTCCTTGTGCGCAATATTCCAGTCGCCACAGATCACGACATCGCGCCCGTTGGCGCGCAAGGTCTCAAGATGCACTAGAAAACGCGTCATGACGCTGAACTTGAAAGCCTGACGTTCCTCGCCACTGGAGCCTGAAGGCAGATACAGCGACACCACGCTGAGATTGCCGAACTGCAGTTCCAGATAGCGCCCTTCGGCATCAATATCGGCAATGCCCAGGCCAACAATGACGGCATCCGGCTGCACGCGGGTATAAATACCCACGCCGCTGTAGCCTTTCTTTTCCGCATAGTGAAAATAGCCGAAATAGCCTTCGGGATTCAGCATTTCCGGCGTCATGTCCGCCAGTTGCGCCTTCAGCTCCTGCATGCAGACGATGTCGGCGTTCTGTTGCTGCAGCCATGGGTAAAACCCTTTATTGGCCGCCGACCGGATGCCATTCAGATTTGCAGATATAATTCGGTACAAGCTCAACCTCTTTTCCATATTCTCATGCCTGATCAAGCCCTCGATTTTACGCAACAATTCATCGCCTTTGCCATCGATAAGCAAGTATTGCGCTTTGGCGAATTCAAAACCAAAGCGGGGCGCCTGAGTCCCTACTTTTTCAACGCCGGCCTGTTCAATGATGGCGAAAGCCTGATGAAGCTTGGCGAATATTATGCTGCCGCCATTGTGCAATCGGGCATTCCGTTCGACATGCTGTTTGGCCCCGCCTACAAAGGCATTACGCTGGCGGCCAGTATCTCGATTGCGCTGGCACGTCGCGGCATCAATGTGCCCTATGCCTACAACCGCAAAGAAGCCAAAGACCATGGCGAAGGCGGCACCATTGTCGGCGCGGCGCTCAAGGGCCGCGTACTGATTGTGGACGATGTGATCTCGGCGGGTACTTCAGTGCGCGAATCAGTCGACATGATACGCGCGGCAGGCGCAACCCCAGCCGCGGTGGCGATTGCCATTGACCGTCAGGAACGCGGCCTCGGCAGCTTATCGGCAGTACAGGAGGTCGAGCAGCAATCCGGCATGCCGGTGATCAGTATCGCCAGCCTGAGCAGCCTGATCGATTACCTGAAAAACGCCCCCGAACTCGCGACCTTTCAACCCGCGATTGAAGCCTACCGCAACGCCTACGGCGTAAGCTGCGCTTAAGTCTTTATCTCGGGCATCGCGCCATGGCCAGCATCGAAGGTTTTCCCGCCGTTGCCAATGCCGATGCCCGCGTGCTGATACTGGGCTCCATGCCCGGCATCGCCTCACTCACCCAGCATCAGTATTACGGCCATCCGCATAATCTGTTCTGGCCCATCATGGAAGAACTGGTCGGCGCCCATCCGCATCTGCCGTATCTCGAGCGCCTGGCTCAACTCACCCGCCATCAGATTGCGCTATGGGATGTCATGCACCAGTGCTTTCGCCCCGGCAGCCTGGATAGTGCGATTGAAGAGGGCAGCATCATCGCCAATGATTTTGCCAAGTTTTTTGCCATGCACACGCAGATCAACCATGTGTTTTTCAATGGGCAAAAAGCAGCACAGGCATTCCAGCGCCATGTCATCAAGCCAGCAAAACTGAATCAGGAAACCCTGGCGCGCCTGAACTTTACCACCTTGCCATCGACCAGCCCGGCCAATGCCGGCATTCCACGCGAGACCAAGCTGCAGCAATGGCGAAGCATATTGCAGGCGCTACAGGGTACGGCAAGCCCACCATGAAAAAAGCCGGGATTTCCCCGGCTTTTTTCATGCGTGCAACAAGGACTCAGGTGACGGTTATGCACCCAGCTTGCGGCGCAATACCTCGTTCACCTGGGCAGGATTGGCCTTGCCCTTGGAGGCTTTCATGGCTTGGCCCACCAGCGCGTTAAAGGCTTTTTCCTTGCCGGCGCGGAACTCCTCCACCATGGCGGCATTGGCCGCCAGCACCTCATCAATAATGGCTTCGATGGCGCCGCTATCGGTCACCTGCTTCAAGCCCTTTTTGTCGATGATGCTGTCGGCATCGCCTTCGCCCGCCCACATCGCGTCGAATACTTCCCTGGCGATCTTGTTGGAGATGGTGTTGTCGGCAATGCGCTTGAGCAAACCAGCCAGTTGCAAAGGACTCACTGGCGAGGCACTGATGTCCTGATCCTGCTCGTTAAGCTTGGCAGCTACGGTGCCCATGACCCAGTTGGCGGCCATCTTAGGCTCGGCACCTTGTGTCACCACGGCGGTAAAGTAATCGGCAATACCACGTGAGGAAGTCAGACCGGACGCATCGTAGGCCGAGAGCGAATACTCACGTTCGAAGCGCGCCTTCATGTCGCCGGGCAACTCGGGCATCACGGCTTTTACTTTGGCAATGTCGTCCACGGTAATCTGCAAAGGCAGCAAATCCGGGTCAGGGAAGTAGCGATAGTCGTTGGCTTCTTCCTTGCTGCGCATGGCGCGCGTTTCGCCGGTATCCGGGTTGAACAGCACGGTCGCCTGCTGAATGGTGCCGCCGTCTTCCAGCGTTTCGATCTGCCAGCGGGTTTCGTATTCAATCGCCTGCTGCATGA
The DNA here is from genome assembly GCA_035565335.1 of Methylovorus sp. Classification (GTDB taxonomy): domain Bacteria; phylum Pseudomonadota; class Gammaproteobacteria; order Burkholderiales; family Methylophilaceae; genus Methylovorus. The sequence continues at coordinate 13,666 of DATMSO010000094.1, read as the reverse complement.
AACGGAACGAGTTGAGGTTCTTGATCTCGCGGCGGGTGCCCAGTTTGTCCGAACCCTTGGGCCGCACCGATACGTTCACATCGCAACGGAAGCTGCCTTCCTGCATGTTACCGTCACATATGCCTATCCACTGCACCAGCTCGTGCAGCTTTTTGGCATAGGCCACCGCTTCGGCTGCCGAGCGCATGTCAGGCTCGGTGACGATTTCCAGCAACGGCGTGCCAGCGCGGTTGAGGTCAATGCCGGACATACCGGCCGACGCGCCATGCACTGACTTGCCGGCATCTTCTTCCAGGTGGGCGCGGGTAATGCGGATAGTCTTCTCCTCATCACCCACCTGCACGGTGAGCGACCCCTTTCCCACAACAGGCAGCTCGTACTGGCTGATCTGGTAGCCCTTGGGCAGGTCAGGATAAAAGTAATTCTTGCGGGCAAACACCGAGCGCGGCGCAATCTCGGCATTGACGGCCAGGCCAAACTTGATGGCGCATTGCACCGCCTCAGCGTTCAGCACCGGCAACACACCTGGCAGCGCGATATCCACCGCACTGGCTTGCGTATTGGGCTCAGCGCCAAAGGCAATGCTGCTGCCGGAAAAAATCTTGGACTTGGTTTGAAGCTGGGTATGTGTTTCCAGCCCGATGACAACTTCCCACTGCATGATTTAGAGCCCCTCCGGCATACGGGTATGCCAATCCGTCACTTGCTGGTACGCGTGGCCGACATTCAGCATGCGCGCCTCGTCAAAATAATTGCCGATCACCTGCAGTCCCACTGGCAACTGTTTACCATCCACACTGGCAAAACCAGCGGGGATGCTCATGCCGGGCAGACCGGCCAGATTGACGGCAATGGTGTACAAGTCTTCGAGATACATGGAAACCGGGTCATTGGCTTTTTCACCGCTACGGAACGCCGTGCCGGGCGCCGTGGGGCCCATGATCACATCACACTGCGTGAAAGCCTTGGCAAAGTCTTCTGCAATCAGGCGGCGAATCTGCTGGGCCTTGAGGTAATACGCATCGTAATAGCCGGCTGACAACACATAGGTGCCGATCAGGATGCGACGTTTGACTTCGGCACCAAACCCTTCGGCGCGGCTCTTGCAATACATGTCCAGGAGATCGTCATACTCGGCCGCGCGATGTCCGTAACGCACGCCATCAAATCGCGACAGATTGCTCGAAGCTTCGGCAGGCGCCAGTACGTAATACACCGGTATGGACAGCTGCGTGTTAGGCAAGCTGATCTCGACAATCTCGGCACCCAGCTTGCGGTATTCGGCGATGGCAGACTCCACCACTGCCGCGACCTCACTGCTGAGGCCCTCGGCAAAAAACTCTTCAGGCAGACCCACGCGCAAGCCTTGCAATGGCTTGCCCAGATCACGCTCGTAATTTTCCTTGTCGCGCTGCAGGCTCGTGGAGTCCCGCTCATCAAAACCGGTCATGACATTCATCATCAGCGCCATGTCTTCGCAGGACTTGGCCATCGGGCCCGCCTGATCGAGACTGGAGGCAAACGCGATCATGCCGTAACGCGAGACCAGGCCGTAAGTCGGCTTCAAGCCGGACAGGCCGCAAAGGGAAGCGGGCTGGCGAATGGAGCCGCCGGTATCGGTACCGGTAGCCGCAGCACAGAGGCGCGCAGCCACGGCGGCGGCGCTACCGCCCGAGCTGCCACCTGGCACGCGGGTGCGATCCCACGGATTTTGCACCTTGCCGTAGTAGCTGGTTTCGTTGGAGGAGCCCATGGCGAACTCGTCCATATTGGTCTTGCCCAGATTGACCGCACCGGCGTCATCAAAAAGCTTTATCACGGTGGCATCATAAGGCCCAATAAAGTTATCCAGCATTTTGGAGCCGCAGGTGGTTTTCCAGCCATTGGCGACAAAAATGTCTTTCTGGGCGATGGGAATACCGGTCAGCGGCGCGGCATTGCCGGCGGCAATGCGGGCATCCGCCACCTTGGCCTGTGCCAGGCTGCGCTCGGCATCGATGGTGATATAGGCATTGATCTCGGGATTGTGCTGATCAATGCGCTGCAGGAAGGCCTGCGTCAATTCGGTACTGGAAACCTGCTTGGACTGAAGCATGGCACCCAGTTGTTTGAGGCTGCTGTTTATCATGGGGTTGTTCGCGAACGTTAGGGTTATTCGATGACTTTAGGAACGAGGTAAAGACCTTCCTCAACGGCAGGGGCAATCGCCTGGAATGTGGCACGCTGATTGGTCTCGGTCACCACATCGGCACGCAAGCGCTGCACCACATCCTGCGAATGCGACATCGGCACGATGCCGGTGGTATCAACAGCCTGCATCTGCTCAATCAGCCCGAGAATACCGGACAACTTCTGCAAGGTGGCCTCGGCTTCCTCATCGCTCACCTCGATACGCGCAAGATGCGCGATACGCTTAACATCTGAACTGCTCAGTGACATGGGTTTATTCCAGAACGCTTGAAAGATTAAGCCGCCTCGGCGGCCAATGTGAACAGCGAGCAATACGGCCCGCCAGCTCAAATTTAAAACTAGTCTTAAAATTCGTGACTATATCGGGTATTATAACTTGATTTTATGCACATCTTCAGCCACGACTTGCCTCAGCCAGGGCGTGGCCGTTCGTTCAGGATATAAACAACCATGTTCGGTCTTTTAAATAGTTACTTCTCCAACGATCTCGCGATCGACCTCGGCACCGCCAATACTCTGATTTATGTCCGCGGTCGCGGTATCGTCCTCGACGAACCCTCCGTGGTTGCTATCCGCCAGGAAGGCGGGCCCGCCGGCAAGAAAACCATGCTGGCCGTTGGCCTGGAAGCCAAGCGCATGCTGGGCCGCGCCCCGGCCAACATCACGGCGATCCGCCCGATGAAAGACGGCGTGATTGCCGACTTCACCATTACCGAGCAAATGCTCAAGTATTTCATCCGCAAGATTCACGAATCTCGCCTGTTCAGCCCCAACCCGCGCATCATCATCTGTGTGCCTGTAGGTTCCACTCAGGTGGAGCGCCGCGCGATTCGCGAATCCGCCATTGGCGCGGGTGCCCGTCAGGTGTACCTGATCGAAGAACCGATGGCAGCTGCGATTGGCGCTGACATGCCAGTTGCCGAAGCCACCGGCTCCATGGTGGTGGATATCGGCGGCGGCACCACCGAAGTCGGCGTGATCTCGCTGGGCGGCATCGTTTACGCCAAATCCGAACGGGTAGGCGGTGACAAGTTTGACCAGGCCATTATTGATTACATCCGCCGCAACTACGGCATGCAAATCTCCGAGCCAACCGCCGAACTGATCAAGAAGAAGATCGGCTCCGCCTTCCCCGGCTCCGAAGTGCTGGAAATGGAAGTGACCGGCCGTAACCTGGCAGAAGGCCTGCCACGCAAGTTCACCATTTCAAGCAATGAAATTCTGGAAGCGCTGACCGAGCCACTGAACTCCATCGTGGGCGCGGTGAAATCCGCTCTGGAACAAACCCCGCCCGAACTGGGCGCCGACATTGCCGAAAAAGGCATGGTGCTGACCGGTGGTGGTGCCCTGCTGCGCGATCTGGATCGCCTGCTGGTAGAAGAAACCGGCTTGCCCGTGATCGTGGCAGAAGATCCGCTGACCTGTGTTGCCCGTGGTAGCGGTCGTGCACTGGAAGAAATGGACAAGCTGGGCAATGTATTTGCCAGCGAATAAGCAGATCCAGGCATCTGCATAACCGTAACAGGCCGGCAACGGCCTGTTTTAATTGATAAGCGTAGTGTGTTTGGTGCCCCGCCTGGCGGGCTCTTCACTACAGGATAGACTCAGGGCTGAACCTATCAATGCCGCGTCCGCTTGAACCTCAACACTCACCGGCCTTCTTTGTCCGCGGACCCAGTCCGTTTGCCCGCCTCATTTTCTTCGCCGCCGTCTCGCTGACCTTGATGGCGACTGACTCGCGCCTGCATTATCTGGTCGAGGTTCGCCAAGGCTTCACTGCCTTGCTGCATCCCTTGCAAGTGTTGGCCAATGCGCCGTCTGACTTCATTCACGATACCAATGAATACCTGACCGCCCACAGCACCCTGCTCAAGCAAAACAGTCGCCTGACCGAACAGGCTTTGTTGCAGAGCGCGGAGTTGCAACGCTTCCGTGCGCTGGAGCAGGAAAACGAACATCTGCGCAATCTATTGGGTGCGGCGCGCAACTCCCAGCAAAATGCGCGTCTGGGCGAAATCCTGCATATCGGCCGCGATCCCTTCACTCATCGCGTGGTGATCAACCTCGGCAGCCGCCATGAAATTGCCGCCGGGCAAGCAGTGATTGATGCGGATGGCGTCATCGGCCAGGTCACGCGGGTGTATCCGTTTACCAGCGAAGTCACGCTGATCACCGACCGTGAACTCTCGGTCCCCATCCAGGTGGAACGCAACAGTTTGCGGGCAATTGCCTTCGGCCATGGTCGCGACACCATGCTGGACCTGCCTTACCTGCCGGCCAATGTGGATATCCGCAAAGGCGACCGGCTGGTAACGTCGGGGATTGATGGTGTTTATCCCATGGGGCTGGCGGTCGCAGAGGTCATCAAGGTGGAGCGCAACCCCAACTCGCCTTTTGCCCATATCGTGTGCAAGCCACTCGCCGGCATCGAAAATCATAAACAGGTGCTCTTGCTGGATATGCCCAAACCCGAGCCGGTGGTGATCCAGAAAAAGAATTCAGCGCCTGCCGCTGCAGCAGCGCCCGCCAAAAAGGCGCCAGCCGTCAAAAAACCAACTGCACCCGAATAACCTGACATGCGCCCCAACCTCAGCTCCATCTACCTGACCCTCCTTGTGGCACTGTTGTGTCAGCTTCTGCCCTGGTCGGGAGCCGCATTGACCATACGGCCAGACTTTGTGCTGCTGGTCTTGCTGTACTGGCTGCTGCGTGCACCGCACTTATGCAACATTGGCACGGCCTGGTTTGCCGGCCTGGTGATTGACCTGGCGACCGGCGGCCTGTTTGGCCAGGCGGCGCTGGCGTATGCGCTGACCGCGTTCTTTGCCTTGAGTTATCAGCGGCGTCTGACCCTGTTCAACATCTGGCAACAAGCCGCGTATGTGTTTGCCCTGCTGGTGTTCAACCAGGTGACCTTGCTCATCCTCAAGATGTTTGCCGGTGGCGAGAGTCCAGGCTGGGGCTATTTCTACCCTTGTATCAGCGGCATCATGCTATGGCTGGCGGTGATCTTCACCCGCCTTGGCATCCAAGGCCACACGGATCAGGATTAAGCCCGATTGAACTACCGCTCCGAGCTCCGCAACTACCAGCTGGAACAGCATAACTTCCGCCTGCGCCTGGCATTCATGGCCGTATTGGTGCTGGTGTGTTTCGGCATTCTCGGCAGCCGCTTCTTCTTCCTGCAAATGCTGAAGTACGACTATTTCCAGACGCTGGCAGAAAACAACCGCATCTCCCTGGTGCCCATCGTGCCGAATCGCGGCCTGATCCTGGATCGCAATGGCGTGATACTGGCGCATAACTTCTTTGCCTACACACTGGAAATCACGCCCTCCAAGGTCAAGAATGTAGAAGATACCATCAATGAAATCAGCGAATTTATTGAGGTAAGCGCAGCCGACCGCAAGCGTTTCAAGAAACTGCGCGCGCAGAGCCACAGCTTTGAAAGCGTGCCGATACGCACGCATCTGAATGAGGTGGAAGCCGCGCGCTTTGCGGTCAACCGCTACCGTTTCCATGGGGTGGAAATCCGCTCGCGCCTGTTCCGCCATTACCCGGAAAATAATCTTGGCGCGCATATGCTGGGCTACATCGGCCGTATTAATGATCGCGACCTGACAGCCCTGTCTGAAGCCAATGAATTATCGAATTACAAGGGTTCGGACCACATCGGCAAAAGCGGGCTTGAGCAATATTACGAACGCCAGCTGCATGGCACCACTGGCTTCCAGCAAGTGGAAATCGATGCGGATGGTCACGCCGTGCGGGTATTGTCGAGCACGCCACCGGTGCCCGGCGATAACCTGATCCTGAGCATAGACAGCAAGCTGCAACGCATAGGCGAAGAAGCGTTTGGCGATCACCGCGGCGCCATGGTGGCGATCAACCCCAAAAATGGTGAAGTGCTGGCGTATGTGAGCCAACCGACCTTCGACCCCAACCTGTTTGTGGATGGCATCGACAGCGAAAGCTGGAAAGCGCTGAACGAGTCCATCGACAAGCCCTTGATCAATCGCCCGATGCGCGGCATTTATCCACCAGGCTCGACCTTCAAGCCTTTTGTGGCGCTAGCCGGCCTGGAGGCGGGCAAACGCGAGCCACCGTTCAGCATCAGCGACCCCGGCTATTTCATGCTGCCCGGCAGCTCCCACCGCTATCGCGACTGGAAACCAGGCGGACATGGCCAGGTGGATGTGCAACGCGCCATCACCGTCTCCTGCGATACCTTCTTTTACGGGTTGGCGCTGGATATGGGCATTGAGCGCCTGACGTCCTTTGTCAGCCACTTCGGCTTTGGCCGCAAAACCGACATCGACATGAAAGGCGAAATGAGCGGCCTGCTGCCAACGCCTGAATGGAAATGGAAGCGCTGGAAGCAACGCTGGTTCCCCGGCGAAACCGTGATCACCGGCATTGGCCAGGGCTATACGCTGGTAACCCCATTACAACTGGCGCAGGCGACCGCCATCCTGGCAAATAAAGGGGTTGCCATGCGGCCAAGGCTGGTCAGTAGCATTCAGGATGCTCGCAATGGCGTTGTCACCCCTAATCCGGCGGTCGTGGTGGATCGCGTGACCCTTGATCCGCACCATGTGGAAATTGTGACGCAAGGCATGGTCAACGTTACGCTGCCAGGCGGCACGGCAGCGAGCGTGGGCGCAGGCAGCCCCTATGCCATCGCCGCCAAAACCGGTACCGCGCAGGTGATCGGCATCAAGCAGAATGAAAAATATAACGAGAGCAAGATCAACGAGCGGCATCTGGATCATGCCTTGTTCATCGCCTATGCACCCGCCGATGATCCGACGATTGCCGTAGCCGTTATCGTGGAAAACGGCCGCCATGGCGGCTCTACGGCGGGCCCGATCGCCCGCAAGATCATGGACTATTACCTCTTGGGCAAAGAGCCGCCACCGCCGGTGCCTGCCGCCGATGCCGCGGTAACCAACGCCCCGGAACCCGCGCACGAGGAGGAACTGCATGATTAACCGCTTCGGCTCTTATGTCGTGAGACATATCGACTCCTTCCTCATGGGCAGCCTGCTGTTTACCATGCTGGTGGGTTTGTTTGTGCTATATAGCGCGTCCGGCCAAAATGTGGATCGCGTGCTGTCGCAAGCTGCCAACATGGGCGCGGCGCTTGCCATCATGTGGGTTGCCGCCAATATCGCACCCCAGCATCTGGAACGACTGGCACTGCCGCTTTACATCCTCGGCATGGTATTGCTGGTGGGGGTATTTTTCTTCGGCGAAATCAGCCATGGCGCACGCCGCTGGCTGCATATCGGGGTTGCCCGCATCCAGCCTTCCGAGCTGATGAAAATCGCGGTGCCCATGTTGCTGGCCTGGTATTTTTCGCGGCGCGATAACACCCTGAGCCTGAGCAACCACGCTATCGGAGCATTGCTGCTGGCGATTCCCGTCGCTTTCATCATGAAGCAGCCTGACCTCGGCACCTCCCTGCTGATTGCTTCCTCCGGTTTTTATGTACTGTTTCTCGCGGGCCTGAGCTGGCGTCTGCTGATCGGCCTAGCGGTGTTTGCCGGGGTCATGGCGCCCATCTTCTGGACCATGCTGCATGACTATCAGCGCAAGCGGATTGAAATACTGTTTGACCCGTATCAGGACCCGCTGGGTGCCGGCTATCACACCATTCAGGCCACCATTGCCCTGGGCTCCGGCGGCATGGCGGGCAAGGGCTGGCTGCATGGCACGCAGTCGCAGCTGGATTTTCTGCCGGAACGCACCACCGACTTCATCTTCGCCGTGTTCGGCGAAGAGTTCGGCCTGATGGGCAACCTGCTGCTATTGCTGCTGTTCACCCTGATCATCGGCCGCGGCATGGTGATTGCCGCGCAGGCACAAAATATGTTCAGCCGACTGCTGGCCGGCAGCATCACCCTCACCTTTTTTACCTATGTTTTCGTCAATATCGGCATGGTCAGTGGAATTTTACCGGTCGTTGGCGTTCCATTACCATTGATCAGCTACGGTGGCACCTCTCTGGTGACCCTGCTGCTGGGTTTTGGTATTTTGATGAGCATACACACCCATAAAAAACTGGTGACTTCCTGATGAGCCTACCTCGTTATCTGATTGCCTTTGTTATTCCACTCTGGCTAAGCGCGTGCGGTGGCAGTACCACCGTCAAACCTGACACTACCCCGGGAGCCAGCACCCCCGGTACTACAACGGCGCCAGCCCCAAAACGCGGGGGCTATTATCTGGATGACGGCCCGGGTGACAACCCACCGGCCGATATCGATGCCATTCCTGATGCCGTGCCGCGCGCAGAAGCCTTGTTGCCGCGCGCCAATCGTCCGTATATTGCACTCGGCGTATCGTACAAGCCGATGACCGAATATCAGCCTTACAAGCAGCGCGGCATTGCCTCCTGGTATGGCCGCCGCTATCACGGCCAGAAAACCTCCAGCGGGGAAATCTACGACATGTATGGCATGACAGGCGCGCACACCACGCTACCACTGCCCAGCTACGTTCGCGTCACCAATCCTGAGAATGGCCGTTCGGTGATTGTGCGTATCAATGATCGCGGCCCTTTCCATAGCGATCGCCTGATTGATCTTTCGTATGCGGCAGCCTACAAGCTGCGCCTGAGCCAGAAAGGCAGTGGCCTGGTCGAGGTGGAAGCCATCGACACCCGCCCCGGCGCCAAGCCTTTGCCTTCGGTAGTAACGCCGGCTCCGGCAACACCGATGCCGCCACCGAGCGCACCGGTCAGCGATACACCATTGCCACAGCCAGCCACGGCCAATGCCCTGCCGCAAGTGGACAACACCGCCACCATTGCCAGCGGCGATTATGTGCAAGTTGGCGCATTCAAATTACAGCCCAATGCCGACGCATTGAGCAACAAGATCAGGGAGCAAGGCTTGGCCGGCAATGTCGCCACCCAGAGCTGGTATAATAACGGCACCTATCGCGTGCTGCTGGGGCCATATAGCAGCCGGGCGGAAGCCGACCGCGCTGCAGCCAACATCAAGCAGACGCTGGGCACTACCGCCATCGTTATCCGCAAGTAATTTTCAAAGTAGGAAGCCATGTCTTATATTTCACGCATTTTTACCCTGGTTGCCGCTGTCTTCAGTATTACGGTGCAGGCAGCCGATATTCCACCTCCGCCTTCACTCGCAGTGAAGTCTTATGTGTTGCGCGACTTCAACAGCCAGTCCACCATCGCCCAGCAAGCTGGCGATGAGCGTGTCGAACCTGCCTCGCTCACCAAACTGATGACTGCTTACCTCTCGTTCAAGGCAGTAAAGAATGGGCATCTGCAATTGACCCAGACGCTGCCCATCAGCGTTAAGGCCTGGAAAGTCGAAGGCTCCAAGATGTTTGTCGAGCCCAACCGCCCGGTAACCGTCGATGAGTTGCTGCACGGCATGATCATCCAGTCGGGGAATGACGCGTCGATTGCCATGGCTGAAGGCATTGCCGTCACCGAAGAAGCTTTTGCTGATCTCATGAACAAGGAAGCCGCACGCCTGGGCATGAAAAATACCCATTTCATGAATGCCACCGGTCTGCCTGATCCGCAGCATTACACTACGGCTTATGACCTGTCGCTGCTGGCAGCTGCCTTGATCCGTGACTTTCCTGAAGATTACAAACGTCTTTATTCGCAAAAACAGTACAGCTACAACAACATTACCCAGCCTAACCGCAACCGCCTGTTGTGGCTGGATCCATATGTGGATGGCATGAAAACCGGCCACACCAAGACCGCTGGCTACTGCCTGATTTCGTCGGCCAAGCGCGGTGAAACACGATTGATCTCGGTTGTGCTAGGTACGCCTTCGGATAGCGCTCGCGCTACCGAAAGTCAGAAGTTATTGAACTACGGCTTCCAGTTCTATGAATCCCATCTGGTATACAAGCGCGGCCAGCCAATCAACCAGCTCAAGGTATGGAAAGGCCAGGAGAATGTCGTCGCCGCTACCGTGCCGGCTGATCTCTCCATCACCCTGCCCAAGGGGGAATATGCCCGCGTAAAAGCCAAGGTAACCAGCCGCCAGCCGCTGGTAGCACCGATCAGCGCCGGGCAGGATGTTGGCACCATCGAGTTTTTCCTGGATGACAAGCTGATCGACAAGCGCACCCTGGTTGCCGCCAAGAATATCGAAGTTGCCGGTCTATTTGGCCGTCTGTGGGATACCATCAAACTCTGGTTTGCCTGAGTTCATGTCGCAGATCGTGTACCTGAACGGCGCCTTCATGCCGATAGAAGAAGCCCGTATTCCGGTACTGGATCGCGGCTTCATCTTCGGCGATGGCGTGTATGAGCTGATCCCGGTTTATTCGCGCCATCCTTTCCGCCTGCAGGAACATTTGCGCAGACTGAACGCTAGCCTGGCTAGTCTGCGCATTCCCAATCTGTACGATACCGCCACCTGGTGTCGCCATATCGAAGAACTGGTGAAGCGCAATGGCGCGGAAGACCAGTCGATTTACATTCAGGTCACGCGCGGACCTGCACCACGCGACCATGCCTTTCCCGCGCATGTGGAGCCGACTGTGTTCATGATGAGCAATCCCTTGATCACACCGCCGGCCAGCATGGTGGAAAGCGGCGCGGTCGCCATCAGTAGCCAGGATATCCGCTGGGACCATTGCGACATCAAGGCTATCTCCCTGCTGCCCAATGTGCTGTTACGCCAGATGGCGGTCGATGAAGGCGCGGTGGAAACCATCCTGTTCCGTGATGGCATGCTGACCGAGGGCGCCGCCAGCAATATCTTTGCGGTCGATAAAGGGGTGATTCTGGCACCACCCAAAGACCAGCATATGCTGCCCGGGATTACCTATGATCTGATTCTGGAACTGGCAGAGAACGAAGGCATTGCGGTCGATATTGGCTATTTCCCCGAAGCACGCATTCGTGGCGCCGATGAGCTGTGGATGACCTCATCCACCAAAGAGATTCTGCCCATCGTCAGGCTGGACGACACCCCCATTGCAAACGGCCTGCCCGGCCCCATATTCAAACGCATGTATAAGGCTTACCAGCTTTATAAAAACCACATTATGCGTAGCGCGGAGACCCCTCATGGCTGATCAAGAAACTCTGATTGAATTCCCCTGTGACTTTCCTATCAAGGTCATGGGCGAAACGCACGACGCCTTTTCCGACACGGTCGTGGAGGTCATCCGACTGCATTCACCGGAATTTGATGCCACCCGCGTTGAAATGCGCGCCAGCTCCGGCGGCCGCTATATCAGCCTGACCTGCTACGTGTATGTCACCTCCAAACCGCAGCTCGATGATATTTATCGCGCCCTGACTTCGCACCCCAGCGTCAAGGTCGTTCTGTAAGCATGCCCTTGCATATTCGCCGGCTCGGCTTGCGCGGGTATGAGGACACCTGGCATGCCATGCAGGAGTTTACCGCCCGTCGCGATGCGGCCACGCCGGATGAACTCTGGCTGACCGAACACCCGCCGATCTACACTCTGGGGCTGAATCGTCGGGATGCCACCCCGCCCCTACGCACGGATATTCCGCTGCTGCCGGTGGATCGCGGTGGCAAGATCACCTACCACGGCCCGGGCCAGGTGGTGATTTACCTGTTGCTGGATCTGGAACGGCAAGGCTGGACAATACGCGATGTGGTAAATGCCATGGAGCAAAGCATTGTGCACCTGCTCGGGCAACATGGCGTCACCGCGTACGCGCGTGCAGATGCGCCGGGGGTCTATGTTGGTGAGGCGAAGATTGCCTCGCTGGGTTTGCGCATCAAGCAGCAACGCTGCTATCACGGCCTGGCTTTGAATGTGGACATGGACTTGGCGCCATTCAGCGCGATTGACCCCTGCGGCTATAAAGGCATGCCGGTCGCCCAAACTCGTGACCTTGGCCTGCGACTGACACCCACGCAAGCCGGCGACGCGCTGCTTGCCTTGCTGGCGGGCAAGCTGGGATATACTGAACACGAATTATTGAGAACCGAATACCTATGAGCGATATCCTGGAAATCACCCCGCCTCCGGCGACGCCGCCACGCAAGGTAGCAGGCATCAAGGAAACCGGTGCGGCCAAAACCGCGCGCATTCCGATCAAGATTGTGCCGCAACCGGCCATGCGCAAACCGGAATGGATACGCATGAAAGTGCCTGACAGCGCACGTTTTCAGGAGATCAAGCAGGTCTTGCGCGAGAACAATCTGCACACGGTCTGCGAAGAAGCCTCCTGCCCGAATATCGGCGAATGCTTCAGTGGCGGCACGGCCACCTTCATGATCCTGGGCGATATCTGCACACGTCGCTGCCCCTTTTGCGATGTGGCACACGGCAAACCGCTGGCGCCGGATGTGAACGAGCCGGAAAACCTGGGCCGTACGATCGCGCAGATGCGTTTGCGTTATGTAGTGATTACCAGTGTGGACCGTGACGACCTCAAGGATGGCGGCGCGCAACATTTTGTCGACTGCATCCGATCTGTACGCTCGCATTCGCCAGAGATCAAGGTGGAGATACTGGTGCCGGATTTTCGCGGCCGCCTGGATCGCGCCATGGAGATACTGACTCAAGCACCACCCGACGTCATGAACCACAATCTGGAGACCGTGCCACGTCTGTACAAGCAGGCGCGGCCGGGCTCGGACTATCAAAACTCGCTTGATTTGCTGCAAGCCTTTGGCGAAAAACATCCGGAGGTTCCCACCAAATCGGGCCTGATGCTGGGCCTGGGCGAAACCGATGAGGAAATCCTGGAAGTCATGCAGGATTTGCGCCGGCATGGTGTGACCATGTTGACCTTGGGCCAATATCTGCAACCTAGTCCGCACCATCTTCCTGTGCTGCGCTTCGTCACTCCGCAACGCTTTGCTCAGTTTGAGCAGGAAGCGCTGGCCATGGGCTTTACCCATGCCGCCTGCGGCCCTATGGTGCGCTCGTCTTATCACGCAGATCAGCAAGCTCACGCAGCAGGTCTGTAACAAGCTCGGCGATAACACGAACCCTTGACCGCTAACAGCACTCCCATGCATAACGTAAAGGGTGCATTATTTAAGATGTGCCTTCATACCCGCTAACTGCCAAGATTAGTCTTAAAGACACGCTTTCAAATACGCGCTCTTCGGCATTACCCACCCAAATTTCAGTTGGTACATAACCTCAAGTCCCATTCTGGAATTGCCATTAATCAAATCATGACCAGCCGATCCAACATAAAGTTATTCAGCTATCAATTCAATATAAGTTGAACGAATATAAACTCGAATTTTACTTATTTAGTCCGTCACGTCATGTCCATATAATCCGTTAAAATGCTTTTTTTATGGGCAGGGCACACCTCTTCCAGTCTGAAAACCACGCTCTTCTAGCATTAAAAAATCAAGGTGCAAAGAAATAATAAATTAATGCTGCAGGCCTGAATCACTATTTAAAATTAGTTATCTTATTCATCTCTGCAAATAATAAAAAATTAGCGATGATAGGCTTAGATATTGAATTA
>DATMSO010000093.1:0-4174 GCA_035565335.1 Methylovorus sp. | reverse complement strand
ACGACGCCCAGGCCAGTCACGACAACTCTGCGCTTCTGCAGATTGTGCTTGGACAAAAGCAACTCCAGAATTTAAGAATGGATGGGGGAAATTACTTGAGGTTGGCGCTGACGTAGTCAATCGCTTGCTGAACGGTTGTGATCTTCTCTGCTTCTTCATCAGGAATTTCACAATCAAATTCTTCTTCAAGTGCCATCACGAGTTCAACGGTGTCGAGCGAATCAGCACCCAGGTCATCTACAAAGGAAGACTCATTCTTTACATCAGCTTCATTTGCACCCAATTGCTCAGAAACGATCTTTTTAACGCGTTGTTCGATGTCAGACATCTAAATACCCCTTTCAAGTTTATGTTGCTTACAAAAGCTCGGGCTATTCTAGCAAAAGTCCCGAGGAATTCAAAAAACTGCTTGATACAAAAAACCTGGCAATCACGCCATGTACATGCCGCCATTCACATGCAGCGTTTCGCCTGTAATATAAGCCGCTGATGGAGAAGCCAAAAATACGACAGCTGCGGCAATGTCATCGACATGACCCAGTTTGCCCAATGGAATTTTACCCAGCAAATCTTCCCGTACTTTCTCAGGAAGTTCGCGTGTCATGTCGGTATCGATGAAGCCCGGGGCCACGCAATTGACGGTAACGCCACGGCTGCCAAGCTCGGCAGCCAGCGACTTAGTGAAGCCACTCACACCCGCTTTGGCGGCGGCATAGTTCACCTGACCGGCATTGCCGGTGTGCCCAACGATAGATGAAATGCTGATGATGCGGCCTTGACGCGCCTTCATCATGGGGCGCATGACGGCTTGCGACAGCCGGTATACCGAAGAGAGATTGGTCGAGATAACCGCATTCCAGTCATCTTCTTTCATGCGCATCAATAAGGTATCGCGGGTAATGCCGGCGTTGTTCACCAGAATGCCAATATCGCCATAGCTGTCAGCGACCTTAGCAATCAGAGCATCAATCTGCTCGGTATTATTGACGTCCAGCGCCATGCCCTGCCCTTTAATACCAGCAGCTTGCAGCGCCTGGGTGATCTGGTCGGCACCAGCTTCACTGGTCGCGGTTCCAATAACAATAGCTCCCTGACGGCCCAGCGCCTGCGCAATAGCGGCACCAATGCCACGGCTGGCGCCGGTAACCAGCGCGATCTGATTCTCAAGCATCTGCGACTCCTGAATAAATTATGATGTGAATTGTGACTGTGCTTCGCCCATCGCTGCCTGGCTGATCAGCGCCACGCAGGCCAATTCAGGCACGATGCGCTTAGCCAGACCAGCGAGCACTTTGCCAGGTCCACACTCGGCACTTTGCACGATGCCTTGCTGGTTGATCTTCTGTACGGTTTCTACCCAGCGCACCGGACTATACAACTGACGCACAAGCGCATCCTTGATGCTTGCTGCATCGTCATGCGCTTCAACATCGGCATTATGGATGACCGGAATGCGTGAGGACGCAATGCTGACGTCCTGCAGGTAATTCTTAAGCTCGGCTGCAGCTGGCTGCATCAAGGCACAATGGGACGGCACGCTGACTGGCAGCAGAATGGCGCGCTTGGCACCCTTGGCTTTGGCAGCTTCCATGGCACGCTCAACCGCTTCACGATGACCGGCAATTACCACCTGGCCCGGGGAATTCAGATTAACAGCTTCTACTACCTGCCCCTGGGCGCCTTCCGCACAGGCGGCACGTACGTCTTCATCGCTCAATCCCAGCACGGCCGCCATGGCGCCCACGCCTTCGGCGACCGCTTTTTGCATGACTTCGGCACGGTAGCGCACCAGTGGCAATGCAGCTTCAAAGCTCAAGGCACCGGCAGCGACCAGCGCAGTATATTCACCGAGGCTGTGGCCGGCCATGACAGCAGGCAGCGCGCCATGCTTGGCTTCCCAGGCGCGCCATGTGGCAACGCCGGCAGTCAGCATCAAAGGCTGCGTGTGCATGGTCTGGTTCAGCAATTCATTTGGCTCGGTAGCCATTTTCCAGAAGTCCTCACCGAGGATATCGGAGGCTTCCACGAAGGTATCGCGGATCACGGTCAGCTCATCAAATCCCTGCATCATGCCAACGGATTGAGAACCTTGGCCGGGAAAGAAAAATGCAAATGTCATGTCAATCTCTATGGGTTGTCTGTTAAAACTTCATCAATACCGAACCCCAGGTGAACCCACCACCAAAGGCTTCCATCAGGAGCGTTTCACCGCGCTTGATACGACCATCTCGCACGGCGACATCCAGGGCCAGCGGAATCGATGCGGCTGAAGTATTGCCGTGACGGTCGACGGTCACGACGACTTTTTCCATGCCCATGCCCAGCTTCTTGGCGGTGGACTGGAGAATGCGGATATTAGCCTGATGCGGCACTAACCAGTCAACGTCGGACTTTTGCAAGCCATTGGCTTCCAGTGTTTCATCGACGATGGCATCGAGCGTATTGACCGCCACCTTGAACACCGCATTGCCTTCCATGTGGATGGTCTTGCTACCCTCTTTTTGCGAAACGCCGGTCGGCACATTCAGCAAACGTGAGTATTGGCCATCGGCATGCAGGTGCGTAGAGAGGATGCCCATCTCTTCGGAAGCCTGGAGAATCACGGCGCCGGCGCCATCGCCCCAGAGAATGCAGTTGCTGCGATCAGTCCAATCGGTAATACGGGACATGGTTTCTGCGCCAATCACCAACGCAGTTTTTGCTGCTCCGGCCTTGATGAAGTTATCAGCTGTTGCCAGGGCATAGACAAAGCCGCTGCAAACGGCCTGAATATCAAAGGCCGGGCAAGGCCCAAGCCCCAAACGGGCTTGCACCAGGCAAGCAGTGCTGGGGAACACTCGGTCAGGGGTGGTGGTGGCAATGATCACCAGGTCGATATCCTGATGCGTAATGCCGGCTGCCTCAATGGCACGCAAGGCAGCTTCATAAGCCAGGTCGCTGGTAAATTGGTCTTCGGCGGCAATGTGACGCTGGCGGATGCCGGTGCGCGTCACGATCCATTCATCACTGGTATCGACCATGCGCTCAAGCTCCGCATTGGTCAGAATGCGCTCAGGCAGGTAACTGCCGGTGCCCGCGATACGGGAATATGTCATGCTAATTCTTTCGTAGTCTCAACGTTGGGCTGAGACGCTGGAGCTGGCTTGATATGTTCAATTTCCAGCTGTTCTGTAATGCGCTTCAATACGCCACTACGGGATTCTTCGCTAGCCACTTCAATGGCATGTCGAAAGGAAAACGTGTCCGCGCCACCATGACTCTTGACCACGATACCGCGCAAACCGAGAAAACTGGCGCCGTTGTAACGGCGGTGATCCAGGCGTTTCCTGAAGGCCTTGAGCACCGGCATCGCTGCCAGCGCCATCATCTTGGTCAACCAGTTGCGCTTGAATTCCTGTCCGAGGAAGCTACCCATCATCTGGGCCAGCCCTTCTGAGGTTTTCAAGGCCACATTGCCGACAAAGCCGTCACAAACCACCAGATCCGTGGTGCCTTTGTAAATATCATTGCCTTCGATGTTGCCATAAAAGTTCAGATGGCTCGCACGTAGCAACTCACCGGTCTGTTTGACCACTTCATTGCCCTTGATATCCTCGGAGCCGATATTAAGCAGTCCGACAGTCGGCCTCTCCTTGTGTTCAACACAGGACACCAGCATGGCGCCCATGATGGCAAATTGCAGAAGATGCTCTGGCGTACAGTCGGCATTGGCGCCCAGATCCAGCATATAGGTAACGCCCTTGCGACTGGGCAAGGTAGCCGCAATGGCAGGCCTGTCGATACCGGGCAACGTTTTCAGCACAAACCGTGCGGTCGCCATCAAAGCGCCTGTATTGCCAGCGCTGACGCAGGCATGGGCTTCTCCGCTCTTGACCAGATTGATAGCAACACGCATGGAAGAATCTTTTTTATTCTTCAAGGCGCTTTGCGGGGACTCGTCCATGGTGACAACCTCGCTTGCGTGATGAATACGCAAACGTGGGCCGACCTTTGCATGATGCGCAGCCAGCTCAGCCTCGATAACCTCGGCCAGTCCAACCAGAACGATATTGATTTCAGCATCCTGCTTTAACGCTTGCAGCGCAGCAGGAACGGTGACATGAGGGCCGTGGTCGCCGCCCATGGCATCCACAGCAACTGTGATATCCATGTACTAATTGGCTTTTATATAAAA
>DATMSO010000092.1:0-57358 GCA_035565335.1 Methylovorus sp. | reverse complement strand
AACCGTCACCTCGGTGATCGAGCGCGAGATGAATGGTGTGCAGGGCCTGATGTACATCTCGGCCACCAGCAGCCAGGGCTCGGCTGGGCTCAGCCTCACCTTCAAGCAGGGGGTGAATCCGGACCTTGCCGCGGTGGATGTGCAGAATCGCCTGAAAACCATCGAAGTGCGGCTGCCGGAAATTGTGCGCCGCAATGGTATTGCCGTGGAAAAGTCGGCTGACAGTTTTCAGCTGATCGTCTCCTTGACGGCGGATGACGCTTCAACCAGCGAAGTGGACCTGGGCGAGCTAGCCTCGGCCAATGTGATCCAGACGCTGCGCCGCGTGCAGGGCGTGGGCAAGGTGCAATCCTTCAGCCCGGAATACGCCATGCGCATCTGGCCGGACCCGAAGAAAATGGCGGCGCTCAACGTGACAGCGGCGGATATTGCCTCGGCCATTCGCAGCTACAACGCACGGGTGACCGTGGGCCAGATTGGCGCCAACGGCGTGCCGGAAAATTCCCCCATCAGCGCCTCCATTGAGTCGGATGCCGTGCTCGCCACGCCGGAGGATTTTGGCAATGTGCAACTGCGTACCAATGGCGATGGCTCGGCGCTGCTGGTCAAAGACCTCGCCAAGGTGGAGCTGGGCAGCAGCGATTACTCCTTCTCATCCAAGGTTAATGGCAAAAATGCCGCAGGCATGGCGATCAAGATGGCGCCGGGCTCCAATGCCGTGGCCACCGTCAAGCGCATACGCGCCGCGCTGGATGAGCTGCAGACGTATTTCCCGCCGGGCGTGACTTACCAGATTTCGTACGATACCTCGGCCTTCGTCAGCATCTCCATTGAAAAGGTACTCAACACCTTGCTCGAAGCCATCGTGCTGGTGTTTCTGGTGATGTATCTCTTCATGCAGAATTTCCGTGCCACGCTGATTCCTACCGTGGTGGTGCCGATTGCGCTGATGGGGACATTCAGCGTGATGTACGCGCTGGGGTTTTCCATCAACGTGCTGACCATGTTCGGCATGGTGCTGGCAATTGGTATCGTGGTCGATGATGCCATCGTGGTGGTGGAAAACGTTGAGCGCCTCATGGCCGAAGAAGGGCTTTCCCCCTATCAGGCCACGGTCAAGGCCATGTCGCAGATCAGCGGGGCGATTGTCGGCATTACCGTCGTGCTGGTGTCGGTGTTTATTCCCATGGCATTTTTCAGTGGCGCGGTGGGCAATATCTACCGCCAGTTCTCGCTGTCGCTGGCGGTATCCATTGCGTTCTCGGCCTTGCTTGCCCTATCCCTGACGCCCGCGCTGTGCGCCACTTTGCTGAAGCCCATTACCCCGGGTCAGGCGCATGGCAGCCGCGGCTTTTTCGGCTGGTTTAACCGCCGCTTTGCCTGGCTGACCGAGCATTATCAGGGCCGTACCAAAAAAATCCTGCAAAAGCCGATACGCTGGATGCTGGTGTACGGCGTGATTGTGGCCGTGGTGGCACTTTTGTTCGTACGCCTGCCGACCGCGTTTTTGCCGGACGAAGATCAGGGTAACTTCATGGTGGTGGTGATGCTACCGCAGGGCGCGACCATGGCCGAAACCGACGCCGTCTTGAGTGAAATCAGCCAATACCTGCAGAAAAACGAGCCGATTGAATACGTGTTTGAAGTCGGCGGCTTCAGCATCTACGGTACCGGCACCAGCAGCGGCATGCTGTTCGTCACCCTGCGTGACTGGAAAGAACGCCCGGCGGTCGAGCAGCAGGTAAAAGCCATTGTTGACCGCGTCAACATGCAGTTTTACGGGCGGCCCAACCAGACCATTTTTGCCTTGAACGCGCCGCCGCTGCCCGAGCTGGGGTCGACCGGTGGCTTTGATATGCGGCTGCAGGATCGCGGCAATATCGGCAAGGATGCTCTGGCCGCCGCGCGCGACAAACTGCTGGCCAACGGTGCCAAAAGCGACGCGCTGACCAACCTCATGTTTGCCGGTCTGCCCGATGCGCCGCTGGTGCAACTGGATATCGACCGCCGCAAGGCAAGTGCGCTGGGCGTCAGCATGGATGACATCAACGATACGCTGGCGACCATGTTCGGCTCCAATTACATCGGCGATTTTGTCTATGGCAACCAGATTCGCCGTGTCGTCATGCAGGCGCAGGGTCAGAGCCGCCAGAGTCTGGATGATCTTAATAACCTGCGGGTAAGAAACACCAAGGGCGAGCTGGTGGCGCTGTCGTCGTTTGTCAGCATGCGCTGGACCACGGGCGCGCCACAGCTCACGCGCTTCAATGGCTATCCTGCATTTACCATCAATGGCAGCGCGGCACCCGGCCGCAGCAGTGGCGAAGCCATGGCGGAAATGGAACGCCTGAGCCGCGAACTAGGCAAAGGCATCGGCTTCCAGTGGGCGGGGCAGTCGTATGAAGAGCAGCTGTCCGGCAGCCAGGCTGGCATGCTGTTCGGTGTCTCCATCCTGATTGTCTTCCTGGCGCTGGCGGCCTTGTACGAGAGCTGGCTGATTCCGCTGTCGGTGATACTGGTGGTGCCGCTAGGCGTGCTCGGGGCCTTGCTCGGCGTGACGCTGCGCGATATGCCCAATGATATTTACTTCAAGGTGGGCCTGATTGCCACCATAGGCTTGTCCGCCAAAAACGCCATCCTGATTGTGGAATTTGCCAAGGATCTCTATGCCGGTGGTATGAATATCATGGATGCCACGCTGGAAGCATCGCGCCAGCGTCTGCGCCCCATCGTCATGACCTCCCTGGCGTTTGGCGTCGGCGTGTTGCCGCTGGCACTGGCGACTGGCGCGGCATCGGGCGCGCAATCTGCCATCGGCACCAGCGTGCTGGGCGGTATTATTTCTGCCACCGTGCTGGCCATCTTCCTGGTGCCACTTTTCTTCGCATTGATCGGGCGTTACATCAAACGCTCGCCCACGCCTGACAAGGACATCGTATCCCTATGAAAACATGTTTGATCCGGGGTATCGCCGCTTTGGCAATCCTGCAGCTGAGTGCTTGCTCGCTGGCACCTGCGTATACCCGGCCGGATTTGCCAGTGCCGGCATCGTACCCGGTGACTACCGATTTGCAGACCAGGGCAGAGGCCTTGCAGTGGGCGCAGTATTTTCCTGATTCTGAGCTGCAGGCCCTGATACAGCGGGCGTTGGCACACAATCGCGACTTGCGCGTGGCGGTGCTGCGCATTGAAGAAGCCCGTGCGCAATACGGCATACAGAAAGCCGATCGCCTGCCGACAGTCAATGGTACGCTGGGCTATGAGCGTAGCCGCAGCGTGCTGACACAAGGGCAGAAGTTTGAGAGCGACTTCTACCGCGCTGGCGTCAATGTCACCGACTTCGAGCTGGATTTTTTTGGCCGCGTTAAAAATCTGACGACCGCTGCCCTCGAACAGTTTTTATCGACGCAGGATGCCCGCGAGAGCGTGCAAACCAGCCTGGTGGCTGAAATCGCGACGGGCTATGTGAACCTGCTGGCGCTGAATGAGCGTTTGGTCGTGGCGCAGGAGACGCTGCAATCGCGCCAGGCCTCGCTTAACCGCATCAAGCGCCGCTATGAGGGCGGGCTGGATAGTGCCATCGAGCTCAAGACGGCCGAGATTCAGGCCAAAACCTCCGAAGCCAGCGCCTCGGCTCTGACGCGTGAGCAGGCGCAGGCGCTTAATGGCTTGCAGCTGCTGATAGGCGATGGCGAGGCCGTGCAGGTTTTGCCAGCAAAATCGCTCAATCGCGTGCAGGTGGAAACCGTCGCCGCCGGCTTGCCTTCGCAGCTGCTGGAGCAGCGTGCGGATATTCGTGCTGCCGAGCACCGCCTGCTGGCGGCCAATGCCAATATAGGCGCGGCGCGGGCGGCGTTTTTCCCGCGTATACAGCTTACCGCCAGCGCCGGGCTGGTGAATGACGACTTGCTGCGCCTGGTGGGTGGCGGCAGTGATCGCGTCTGGAGTTTTACGCCGCAGCTGGTATTGCCGATATTCACCGCCGGGCGGAATCAGGCCAATCTGGATCTGGCCGTGGTACGCAAGGATGTGGCGGTGGCCGAGTACGAAAAAACCATCCAGACTGCTTTCCGTGAAGTGGCCGATGTGCTGGTGGTCAGCCGCCAGATTGACGACGAGATCACCCTGCAAGCCAGCATCGCCGAGGCCGATCGCGAGCGCTTGCGCCTGGCGACCCGCCGTTACGATCGCGGGGTTGCCAATTACCTGGAGCTGCTGGATGCGCAACGCAGCCTCTATGACTCCGAGCAGCAACTGGTGCAGCTGAAGCAGCTCGGGCTGGTTAACAGAATCAATCTCTACAAAGCGCTCGGCGGCCACTAAGACGGCCGTCAGCCGCTTTTCTTCCAGCGGGCAATTCTTGCCCGCTCAAGCTCATCCGCACACGTCCCGGCGCTTTTTCGGGAAACCATCATTTTTTTGTCATCCGCCGGGAGAATGATTAAAGAAAGCGGGCGGCCTGCCGTAACCCTGTTTAAGACGTGTGCAAGTTATATCCGACTCTTCATCCAATGGATGAGGTAGGTCGGCTAATTGCATCAAACACGCAAACTGCACTCTTTTCCTGAGTCTTATCAAGTAATTGATTTTTTTAGATACGGGGAAAATCCTGACATTAAGACTGGGTGGCATCCTGTCATCCGATAAGAGCAGTTCTTATGCTGCCTGATAAATAAGGATTTTATTGTGAGTGGAAACGACAACAGCATGATCTCCCCGCTGGATGCCACGGGAGGGGCTGGGCAACCTGAAATCGTAGGGCTTTCAGATCTCTGCTACAGCGTTTTGCCGATATGGGCGGGACAGGTAGAGTTCGCCCGGCAACACACCGAAGAAGAAGTCGGCCAGCTGGTCAGCCGCTTCTCCAATCTCTCCCAGCGCATCAATAACGCCATCAAATCCTCGCAAGGGCATGCGGATGAGCATGGCATCGTCAGCCTGCTGCGCGATAGCCAATCCCAGCTCAACGCCATTACCGCCAGCCTGCGTAATTCCCTCGAAGAAAAAAAGATACTGCTGAACACCGTGCAGCAGCTGGCCAATGTCACCCGTGAATTGCAGGAGCTCGCCAATACCGTGGGCCAGATTGCCAAGCAGACCAATATGGTGGCGATCAATGCCGCCATTGAAGCTGCTCACGCCGGTGAACTGGGCCGCGGTTTTGCCGTGGTGGCCGATGAGGTGCGCAAGCTTTCCAGCAATTCGGCGCGCGTTGGTAAAAACATTGCCGACAAGGTACAGAGCGTGAATGGCGGCATTGCCGAAACGCTCGCCATGTCCAAACAGTATTCCGAAAACGACCAGCTCATGGTGCAGAACGCCGAAGCGGCCATCAACGATGTGCTGGATAAATTCAAGCTGCAGGCCGATGAACTGACGAGCTCTGCCGATACTGCCCGTAGCGAAAGCAAGCATATCGGTGGCGAAATCGCCCAGGTGCTGGTGTCCCTGCAGTTTCAGGATCGTGTCAGCCAGATACTGGCGAATGTGTCCGAACAGCTGACCAAGCTGCATCAGGAAGTGGCCTCAGGCTCTAGCTATATCGAACCGCAATCGTGGCTGGGCCGCATGCAGAACAGCTACACCATGCCTGAGCAGACCAGCATACACAGTGGGCATGCCGTGGTAGCCGCGTTGCCGAACAATAACGATGCCGATAGCGAAATCACGTTTTTTTAAATCCGGTTGTAGACCATTCTTTAGTCCATGTTCAAAGAGGGGAAGTAAATGTCCAAAACAGTCATGATCGTCGATGACTCAACGACGCTGCGGCAAGTGGTAAGACTTGCACTGGAAGGTGCGGGTTACAGCGTGCTGGAAGGCGAGGATGGCAAGGATGCCTTGTCCAAGCTGACCGGCCAGAAAGTGCACCTGATTGTGAGCGATGTGAATATGCCGAATATGGATGGCATTACCTTTGTGAAAGCCGTCAAGCAATTACCAGCCTACAAATTCACACCGGTGATCATGCTGACCACCGAAGCTGGCGAAAGCAAAAAACTGGAAGGCCAGGCCGCCGGTGCCAAAGCCTGGGTGGTCAAGCCATTCCAGCCTGCACAACTGCTGATGGCGGTTTCCAAGCTGATCATGCCCTGAGCATCTCTCAGGCTGCGATACCAACGAAAGGGATGTCATGACGATAACAGTCAACATCAACGGTGCGTCGGGCCATGTCGTCATTGAAGGGGAAATGACGATTTTTGAAGCGGCGGAATACCACGCCGCCCTGCTACCACCGGTTACCCAATGCCACATGCTGGAGCTCGACCTGACCAATGTGACGGAAATTGATACAGCAGGTTTGCAATTACTGGTCTCGGCCAAGCTCAGATCGCAACAGACCGGTTCCACACTGAGCATTACCGGGCATAGCGAAACCGTACAGCAAGTGCTCGACGCGACCGACCTGGCCGCTTTTTTCGGAGACCAGGTTGTACTGACGGCAAGCGAATAATAACGATCGTTTTTGGGGGTTGTAATGAGTTTAGATGACGCAATGCAGACATTCATTATTGAATGTCGCGAGCTGCTGGAAAGCATGGAAGCTGCCCTGTTATCAGCGGAAGAAGCCCCGGCAAGCGAAGAGGCGATCAACGCCATCTTCCGCGCCGCGCACACCATCAAGGGCTCTGCCGGTCTGTTCGGTCTCGACCATATCGTGTCCTTTGTCCACGTGGCCGAAAGCGTGCTCGATAAGGTGCGCAACAACGAGATTCCGCTTGATCCACCGCTGGTCGCCCTCATGCTGCAGGTGTGTGACCATATCGGCCTGCTGGTGAGCTATCTGGAGCAGTTCAAAGAACCCGATAACGATCTCTTGGAAGGCTCCGCCATTCTGCAGGCTGGCCTTTCCATCTACCTTGGCGCAACCCCTCCTCCTAGCGCCTCGACCCTGCCGATCGAACACGATGCCCCTTACGAATCCGAAGGCGGCACGCCGGTAGAAACTGATAACTGGCACCTCTCGCTGCGCTTTAACCAGGATGTGCTGCGCAATGGCATGGACCCGCTGTCCTTCATCCGCTATCTCGGCACCCTGGGCAAAATCGTCAGTATTGTCACCCTGACCGATACCCTGCCGCCGCTCGATGCCATGGACCCGGAAACCTGCTACCTCGGCTTCGAGATCAGCTTCAGCTCCACCGCCGACAAATCCGAGATCGAAAGCGTGTTTGATTTCGTGCGCGAAGGCAGCCAGATTCATATTCTGCCGCCACGCAGCAAGATTTCCGAATACATTGAGCTCATACAAAGCATGCCTGCCGACGATATGCGGCTGGGCGAGCTCCTGATCAAATGCGGCACCCTCACCCGGCAAGAGCTGGAAGATGGCCTTGCGAGCCAGCGTACAACAGAATCTCCAGAACAGCCCAAGCCTATCGGCGAAGTGCTGATCGAACAGAACGTGGTGCAGCCTGTAGTCGTGGCCGCCGCCCTCGACAAGCAAAAAGCCGTCAAGGACATCAAGTCCGCCGAAGCCAGCCTGATCCGCGTCGATGCCAACAAGCTGGACCAGCTGATTAACATGGTCGGCGAGCTGATTATCGCCAATGCCGGCGCTAGTCTGATTGCCCAGAAACAGGGGCTGCCGGAACTTCTGGAAGCCACTTCCACCATTTCGCGGCTGGTGGAAACCGTGCGCGATTCCGCCCTATCGCTGCGCATGGTGCAGATTGCCGCCACCTTTAACAAATTCAAGCGCGTGGTGCGCGATGTCAGCGCCGAACTGGGCAAGGAAATCCGCCTGGAAATCAGCGGCGAGGAAACCGAGCTGGACAAAACCGTGGTCGAGAAAATTGCTGACCCGCTGACCCACCTGGTGCGTAACTCCATGGACCATGGCATTGAGCCAGCAGACGTGCGCATCAGCCGCGGCAAGCCATCGTATGGCACGCTGAAATTAAATGCTTACCACGACTCGGGCAACATCATCATTCAAGTGAGCGACGATGGCGGCGGTCTCAACAAACAGCGCATTTTCAATAAAGCCGTGGAAAAGAACTTGATCAAACCGGATCAAGTCCTCAGCGACAATGAAATCTACAACCTGATTTTTGAGCCGGGATTCTCCACCGCCGATGCCGTGAGCAATTTGTCCGGCCGCGGCGTGGGCATGGATGTGGTGCGCCGCAATATTCAGGAGTTGCGTGGGGCGATAGACATCGCCTCGCAAGAAGGCAGTGGCACCACCATGACCATACGCCTGCCACTCACGCTGGCGATTATTGATGGCTTCCTGGTGCAAACGGCCAGCAATGTCTACGTGGTGCCGCTGGACATGGTGGTGGAATGCATCGAGCTTAACGAGCGCGAGAGCGGCGATACGCTGAGCCACGATTTCATTAATCTGCGCGGCGAAGTCTTGCCTTACATCAATCTGAAAGACCATTTTGAGCTGACTGGCGCGCCGGTAAAACGCCAGAACATCGTGGTGGTGCAAAATGGCAACCAGAAGGCCGGGCTGGTGGTGGATACCCTGATCGGGGAATTCCAGACCGTGATCAAGCCCTTGGGCCGGGTGTTCTCCAATATCCGCGGCATAGGTGGGTTTACCATTCTCGGTACCGGTGAAGTGGCCTTGATTCTGGATATCCCCAGAATGCTGCAAGGCATCATTAGCGAAAAAACCTACAAGTCCATGGAAGTCTGATGTCAGCCCTCGTCCATCATCGGCTTCTGCGCTGGCTAACCATGGTATGCCTGGTGGGCGTGTGCATGCCGGCCAGCGCCGAGGACAATGCCGAGAGCTTCAGTGCAGCATTGCGCGAGGGCACATCGCTTACCCAGTTCCGGGCACGCTATGAGCATGTGGATCAGGATGGCAAAGCTGATAACGCCAATGCTTATACCTTGCGCAGCCTGATCGGCTGGCGCACCAAGCCTTTTCATGATGTGTCGGTGACGGCGCAGCTGATCAATGTCACGCAGTTCAACCATGAGTTTTACGACAATAGCCGCCGGGTGCCGGTGAGCTCCACGTATCCCACGGTGGGCGACCCTGATCTCACCGATATCAACCAGCTTTATCTCGAATATCTCGGTGTGCCGGATACCTCGATCAAGGCCGGGCGCCAGCTGGTGCAGCTGGATAATGTGCGTTTCTTCGGCAATGTCGAATTCCGCCAGGCCTCGCAGACCTTTGACGGTTTTTCTGCCAGCAACAAGAGCATCGACAAGCTGACCTTGTATGCCGCCCATCTGGATTCGGTGCGTCAGGTCACCACCATCAAGCGGGATACCGATATCGATATCCTGCATGCGTCTTACCAGCTGGACCCTCTGAACACGCTCACTGTGTATGGCTACTTTCTGGATGCCCAGAACCTTGGCCAGAACCGCAACACCGGCCTGGGCCTCAATGCCGACCACTCGCACAAAGATGTTGGCGTGCGCGCCGATGGCGAGCTGCCACTCATGCAGAATATCAGCCTGCTATACACCGCTGAATATGCCGACCAGCGGCCTTACAAGGATGGCGATAGCCGCATCCACGCGCATTATGCGCGGCTGGGTGCAGGCGCCAAAGTCGGCGGCACCAGCCTGCGCTTTGATCAGGAAACCCTGTCATCCAACGATGGCCTCTACGGATTTCAGACACCGCTTGCCACCTTGCATCCATTTCAGGGCTGGGCCGATGTTTTCACCACCACCCCCCGTCAGGGTTTGATAGACCGCTACCTGACATTCAGCCAGAAAGTGTCGCAATGGCTCGTCAATGCCGAGCTGCATTACTTTGAATCCGATGAGCGCTTTGCCTCGCTCAATGGCAGCCGCGCATCGTATCTGGGGCGCGAATGGGACCTGGGCCTTACCTATAACCAAAGCAAGCAGTCGAGTATCAAAGTGGAAATGGCGAAGTTTGATGAAGGGGATGTATATGGGGTAAGTGCGGTGGATGCAGCCAGGAAGCGCGATGTAGAAAAGCTCTGGGTGACCTGGATTTACAAGCTTTAAGGCATTCAAAGAAGTTAGCAGTCGATTTAAAAACAGCATTTTTTATTATTAGGGAAAGAGCAGAAGGGGTATTGCCATGACTGTCGCACAACGTTTATTAACTTTAGTGATCACCGCATTGATCGGGTTGCTGTCCCTGGCCGGGATGAGCTATTTCCAGATTGAAAAGGTATTTGAAGCCGCCAACTATGCCAACATCAATACGGTGCCGAGTATCGTGACCCTGGATGACCTGCGCAAGAACTACCTGCGCATCCGCATCGGCATGAACCGCCACATTCTTAACACCGATCCGTCCAACATGCCGGAAATCGAAAGCATCCTCAAAGGCAACCGCGACGGGGCCGCGGCAGCTATGAAGAAATACGAAGACTACGTGGCAGATGATCGCGACAAGTCCTTTCTGGAGCAGGAGCGCCAGTTGCTGAGCGACTACGAGGCGCAGGTGGATGAAATCATTGCCGCATCCCGCGCTAACCAGAACGAGCACGCACGCGACCTCGTCAATAAAAATATCCCGCTGGCAGAAAAGCTGGCCGGCGTGATCAATGATCACTTCCAGTACAACGTCGATCTGGCCAACAAAAAGAGTGCAGAGGCGCTGGCTGTGCAGAAAACCGCCGTGTTTTCTTCCATCGTCATTTCGCTGATTGCGATTGTCGTGATCTGCGTGTTGAGCTGGATCATGGTCAAGGCGCTGCTGAAGCAGTTGGGTGGTGAGCCTACCACTGCAGCGCAGATTGCCGGCAAGATCGCCGAAGGCGACCTCACCGTGCAAGTGGAAACCAAAGAAGGCGATACCACCAGCCTGATGGCCGCCATGAAAGCCATGACAGAAAAACTCTCTGGCATCGTCAGTGAAGTCAGAAGCGCGGCGGATGGCATCGCCAGTGCCTCCGAGCAGGTCAGCTCCACCGCACAAAGCCTTTCGCAAGCCACCAATGAGCAGGCCGCCAGCGTGGAAGAAACCAGTGCTTCGGTCGAGCAGATGAGTGCTTCGATTAACCAGAACACCGAAAACGCCAAGATCACCGAAGGCATTTCTGCCAAGGCCTCCACCGATGCCAATGAAGGCGGTACGGCAGTGGTGCAGACTGTGGAAGCGATGAAGAGCATTGCCAACAAGATCAGCATCATCGATGACATTGCTTACCAGACCAACCTGCTGGCGCTGAACGCCGCGATTGAAGCTGCCCGTGCCGGTGAGCATGGCAAGGGTTTTGCCGTGGTAGCCGCAGAGGTGCGCAAGCTGGCCGAGCGTAGCCAGGTGGCCGCGCAGGAAATCGGCGAGCTCGCCTCCAACAGTGTGGGTACCGCGGAAAAAGCCGGCAAGCTGCTGGAAGAAATGGTGCCTAACATCAACAAGACCAGTGATCTGGTGCAGGAAATCACCGCTGCCAGCCAGGAGCAAAGCAGCGGGGCCGCGCAGATCAATGTCGCGATGAACCAGATGAGCCAGATCACGCAGCAGAACGCCAGCAGCAGCGAAGAACTGGCCGCCACCGCCGAAGAAATGAGTGGTCAGGCCGAGCAGTTGCAGCAGTTGATCAGCTTCTTTGTGATCAAGGACAGCCCAGTGTCGTTCCAGCGCGCCCCTGCACCGACCAAAAAACCCGTCAGAACCAGACCGCAAAGCGCTGCCGCCACGCAGTCATCAAGCCACTTTGATGATTCCGAAGATGCCGAGTTTGTGAAATTCTGAGGAGTCCATCATGACGGATATGGTCAAGCAGGAAGTGGCAAAAGCACAAAGCGTGGTCGCCAGCGGACCGTTGGTGGGGGATCAGCAGCAATACCTGACCTTCATGCTGGGCGAGGAAGTGTTCGCGATCAATATTCTCAGCATCAAGGAGATTATTGAGTACGGCAATCTTACTATCGTGCCCAAGATGCCGTCGTTCATCCGCGGGGTGATCAATCTGCGTGGATCGGTGGTGCCGGTGATAGACCTCGCTGCCCGATTTGACCGGCCCGAGGCGGCTATCTCGAGAAGGACATGCATCGTGATCATTGAGGTGCAGCACGAGGATGTGCAGCAGGTGATCGGCGTGCTGGTGGATGCGGTAAATGAAGTGCTGGAAATCTCCGCTGACCAGATTGAGCCTGTGCCTTCCTTCGGTACCAAGATACGTACTGATTTTATTGATGGCATGGGCAAGGTCGACCAGAAGTTCGTGATCATCCTCAATGTGAATCAGGTGCTGTCTGTCGATGAGATGGCCGAACTGGTGCAGGCCTGATTGTATGAGACTACGCGATACCATGCGCTATTTGCTGGTGAGCCTGACGCTGGCAGTTGCCGGTCAGGCCTTGGCCGGCACTGATGAAGACAACCGTTTGTGGCTCAACCTGACCATGCAGGGCAATCTGCCGGCAAACGGCTGGCGCTGGTATGCGGAAATCCAGCCACGCTTTCGCGAGAATGCGGAACACATTGATAGCCTGCTGCTGCGCCCTGCCATTAACTACAAGGTAACGAACAAACTGAGTGCCTGGTTGGGCTATGGCTATATCCGCAACTATCTGGTGAATGGCGATATACGAGATGAGCACCGCGTATGGCAGCAGTTGCTTTATGCATTTGAACCTATTGGTAGCACGGCTGTGTCTGCCCGCGTGCGTCTGGAAGAGCGGCGGGTGGAGCAGTTTGAAGATACCGGATACCGCCTGCGGCAAATGCTGCGGGTGACCCATCCTTTGTCAGGGGGATGGGGCGTTGTGGCCTGGGATGAGGTGTTTTTCAACACTAACCATACGGATTGGGGCGCTCGCAGTGGCTTTGATCAAAACCGGTTGTTTCTGGGTATTTCCCATGATTTTTCTGCCAGCGTAAAGACAGAATGGGGTTATCTCAATCAATACATCCGCACCTCGACGGATGACCGCATGAATCATACGTTATCAGGAGTGTTGAATCTTACTTTTTAAGTGAGCAACTATAGTTCTGAGTGAATTTTATAAATCTAAATTTACAGGGTTGGAGATTGAAAATGAGAATGACCGTTGCAAGAAAAATGAGTTTGTTGGTGATCGTGGCGCTGATTGGTTTGGTCAGTCTGGCGTGGCTGGGCCAGAACCGGATGGATTATGTTTTTGAAGCAACCAATGTCTCCAATACCAATAGCATCCCCAGTATCGTCACGCTGAGTCGCGCTAGCGAAAATTTCGGCTACCTGCGCGCCCGAGCGTATCGCCATGCCCTGATGACCGACGATGCCAAGATGGCCGAGATCGAAACCAAGATCAAGGAAGCGCGCGACACCATTTTCAAGGAATTCAAGAAGTACGAGAAGGAAGGCATGATCGCCGACGACAAAGACCGCGACATGCTGGAAGACAACATCAAGGCCCTGAACGACTACCTGCCAGGCCTGGAAAAAGCCGTTGAACTCTCACGCCAGCATAACCAGGAAGGCGCTCGTGATGCGCTGAATGCCAATGTGCCAAATGCCGAGAAGTTTGCCACCAGCCTGATCTCACAAATGGAATACAACATCGAGATCGCCAGCAAAGGTGCCGAAGCAGCACTGGCAGCCAAAAGCAAAGCCGAAGTCATGTCCAACGCCGTGGCAGGCAGCATTCTGGTGCTGATGGTGGTGATTGGTTTCATTATTACCAAGGGTGTGGTCTCCGGCCTCAATAAATCTGTCGCCGTGGCAGACGCCATTTCCCGCGGTGACCTCAGCAATGATATTGCCGTCACCAGCCAGGATGAAATCGGCCAGCTGCAAGGCGCGATGAAGAAAATGCTGGAAAACCTGAAAGGGTTTATTGTTGACATGAACCACATGTCAAAAGAGCACGATGCAGGCGATATCGACGTGACCATGAGCACCGACAAGTTTGACGGTGAATTCAAGGCCATGGCGGGCGGCGTGAACAATATGGTGGGCGGCCATATCGCCATGAATAAGAAAGCCATGGCCGTGTTCAAGGAATTTGGCGAAGGCAACTTTGAAGCGCCGATGGAGCAACTGCCTGGCAAAAAGGTATTTATCAACGAAACCATTGAGCAGGTGCGCCGCAACCTCAAAGCCGTGTCTGCGGATACCCAGCAGCTGATCGGCGCCGCCTCCGAAGGCAAGCTTGATTACCGCGCCGATGCTGGCAAGCACAAGGGCGAATACAACAAGATCGTGCAGGGCATCAACACCACGCTGGATAACATTATCGTGCCGCTGAACGAAGCGATTGGGGTATTACAGGCCATGGAAAAGGGTGACCTCACCAAGACCGTGGACGGCCATTACAAAGGCCAGCTCGAAGACTTCAAGCACACGGTGAACAACACCATCGAAAAAATATCTCAAGTGGTGGCCGAAGTGCGCAACTCGGCGGACGGTATTGCCAGTGCTTCCGAGCAGGTGAGCTCTACTGCACAAAGTCTGTCGCAAGCGACCAACGAGCAGGCCGCCAGCGTAGAAGAAACCAGCGCTTCGGTGGAGCAGATGAGCGCTTCCATCAACCAGAACACCGAAAACGCCAAGGTGACCGAAGGCATCTCGGCCAAGGCTGCTGCTGATGCCAACGAAGGTGGCTCGGCCGTGTTGCAAACCGTGGCCGCCATGAAGAGCATTGCCAACAAGATCAGCATCATCGATGACATCGCTTACCAGACTAACCTGCTGGCCTTGAATGCGGCGATCGAAGCCGCGCGTGCTGGCGAGCATGGCAAGGGTTTTGCCGTGGTAGCCGCAGAGGTGCGCAAGCTGGCCGAGCGTAGCCAGGTGGCCGCGCAGGAAATCGGCGAGCTGGCCGAAAGCAGTGTCGGCACCGCCGAAAAGGCCGGCAAGCTGCTGGAAGAAATGGTACCTAACATCAGCAAGACCAGTGATCTGGTGCAGGAAATCACTGCCGCCAGCCAGGAGCAAAGCAGCGGTGCTTCGCAGATCAATGTGGCGATGAACCAGATGAGCCAGATCACCCAGCAGAACGCCAGCGGCAGTGAAGAACTGGCTGCCACCGCCGAAGAAATGAGCGGTCAGGCCGAGCAACTGCAGGAGCTGATTGGCTTCTTCAGCATCAAGGGTGGTGGTTCCTCCCCGCGCACTACGGCGCATAAGAAACCCGCCAAATCCAAAGCCACCAGCTACATGGCCCCTGCCGCGCTCTCGCCTGTCACCTCCAGCCTGGATGACGCAGAAGACGCTGAGTTTGTGAAGTTTTAAAAGGGGTAGATGATGAATGACATGGTCAAGCAGGAAACCATCGCCGCGCGCGGCCAGGCATTAAGGGCCGGGATATTTGACGGCCCACAGGACGATCACCAGTACCTGACGTTTATGCTGGGGGCGGAAATTTTCGCCATCAATATTCTGAACATCAAGGAGATCATCGAATACGGTGATCTCACGCTGGTGCCCAAGATGCCCGGCTTCATCCGCGGGGTGATCAACCTGCGCGGTGCGGTGGTGCCGGTGATTGATCTGGCGGCACGCTTTGACAAAGGTGAGGCGGCGATCTCACGCAAGAGCTGCATCGTGATTATCGAGGTGCTGCAAGAGACCGGGCACCAGGTGATCGGTGTGCTGGTGGATGCGGTGAACGAAGTGCTGGAAATTGCCGCGGATCAGATTGAGCCTGTGCCCTCGTTCGGCGCAAAAATCAGCACGGATTTTATTGATGGCATGGGCAAGGTCGACCAGAAATTTGTGATCCTCCTGAATGTGAACCAGATCCTGTCTTCCAGCGAAATGGCAGCTTTGGTATTGAATTAAGTCTTACCGGGATGGTCGGGGTCGCTGCCCGGCCATGCTCGCTCAAGTAGAGGTCATGATGGATATACGCTCCATTACGCAGCCCGAGTTTCAGCTGTTCAAGAAGTTTATATACGGGCAAGTCGGTATCAGTCTCAGCGAAAACAAGCAGTCGCTCGTAAGCGGTCGTCTGGCCAAACGGCTCAAGTATTACAACTTCAACACCTTCAAGCAGTATTACGAATTTATCCACCAGAAGGGCAATGAGGCGGAGCAGCAGGTGGTGGTGGATTTTCTGACTACCAACGAGACCTATTTTTTCCGCGAGCCCAAGCATTTCGATTTCCTCCGCGACAAGGTATTGCCGCAGCACAACCGCACCAAGGTGTTTCGCGTGTGGAGTGCCGCCTGCTCCAGTGGCGAGGAACCGTATACTCTGGCGATGGTGCTGGCGGAGCATCTGCAGAGCAAGCTGTGGGAGATTATTGCCTCGGATGTAAGCACGCGCGTGCTGGAAACCGCGACGCGTGGTCGCTATCCGCAGGATGTCATCGAAGATATTCCCCGAAACTACCTGCTGAAATATTGTCTGAAAGGGACAGGCAGTCAGGATGGCGTGGTGCTGATTTCAAAAGAATTGCGCCGCCAGATGCGGTTTCAGCATATCAACCTGATGCATCCGCTACCCAAGCTGGGAGAGCTCGACGTGATATTTCTACGCAATGTGATGATCTATTTTGATAACGATACCAAGCGTGCCTTGCTGGATCGCATGTATAGCCTGCTGAAGCCAGGTGGTTATCTGTTCATCAGCCATTCAGAAAGCCTGAACGGCATCAGCGAAAAGTTTCAGATTGTGCAACCCTCAATTTATCAAAGGCCCTTATGAGGATGGTGGTAAAGCCGGAAAAACCGCCCTTTGTTATTGATATCTTCCTGCAGCCGGGCGAGTTGTATTTTGGCGATCGTCATACACGCATTCGCACAGTGCTGGGGTCGTGTGTCTCGGTGGTGTTCTGGCACCCGGAAAAGCTGCTGGGCGGCATGACGCATATCATGATGCCGCCCAAGCATGATGCGCCTCTGGACCATCAGCTGGATGGCCGCTATGCCGATGATGCCATCATGATGATGTTTGACGAGATGAAGAAATTCAAAGCCTTCGACAAGCAGTACCATGTCAAGATCTTTGGCGGCGGCAATATGTTTCCCAAAACCGCCAAGGAGTTCAGCAAGACCATAGGCTGCAAGAACATACAGGCGGTGGAAAGCATACTCAAAAAGCATGGCTTTCGTTGCAAGGCCAGTCATCTGGGCGGCTCCGGCCACCGGAATATTTCATTCGACGTGTGGAGCGGCCACGTCTGGATGCGGCATGTGAAAATGTAGGGATATATCCTTAAGCGGGATTCAATAATGAATAAAATAAAAGTCATGATTGTGGATGATTCAGCGGTAGTTCGGCAGGTGCTGACTAGCTACCTGGAGGCTTCCAAAGAGGTGGAGATCATCGGGGCGGCGTCTGACCCCATTTTTGCCATTGAAAAAATGCAGAAAGAGTGGCCGGACGTGATCATTCTGGATGTGGAAATGCCGCGCATGGATGGCATTACCTTTTTGAGAAAGATCATGTCGCAGCGCCCCACGCCGGTGATCATCTGTTCGACACTGACGGAAAAAGGTGCTGAAACCACCATGGAGGCGCTTGCCGCCGGGGCGGTGAGCATTATTACCAAGCCCAAGGCCGGGTTGAAATCTTTCATGACCGAATCGGCAGACGATCTGGTGCAGCATATCAAGGCGGCGGCCAAGGCCAATGTGCGCAAGATTCTGCATCATGACCCCCAGCCGACGCTGAAAACACCGGCCAAACTGACCGCCGATGCGGTACTGGCCCCCAAGCCTGCCGCCATGGCGCAGACGACTGAAAAAATTGTGGCCATCGGTACATCCACCGGTGGCACCCAGGCCTTGGAGCGCGTGTTGACCGCGCTGCCACGCGTATGCCCCGGCATTGTCATCGTGCAGCATATGCCAGAAAACTTTACCGCTGCGTTTGCGGCCCGTCTTAACCAGCTGTGTGCCATTGAGGTGAAAGAAGCTGCCAAAGGCGATCGCGTGGTCATGGGGCGGGCGCTGATTGCACCGGGCGGCAAACATATGGTGCTGAAGCGTAGCGGCGCCCAGTATTTTGTCGATGTCATTGATGGCCCGCCGGTTAGCCGGCACAAACCATCGGTGAATGTGCTGTTTCGTTCGGTAGCACAATCGGCCGGCAAAAACGCGCTCGGCATCATCATGACCGGCATGGGCGATGATGGCGCGCAAGGCATGAAAGAAATGCATGATGTCGGCGCCAGCACGGTGGCTCAGGATGAGCGCAGCTGTGTGGTGTATGGCATGCCGAAGGAAGCCGTGAAGCTGGGCGGTGTCAATAAAAGCATATCGCTGGATGCGATGGCCACCGAGATTCAGAACTACGGGGCGATGCATCGTTGATAAGCCCCATTAACCAACCTTAAGAGCGATATTCGTCAGCATGATAGTTGCCACCACCAGGATCGAAGCACCGACGCCACTGGAGCAAGGCATGACTTGCCTGCTGGCCGCGCTTTGCCTGGAATTTGAGGGAATGGCGGCGATGCTGGTGACCGCGCAGGGCCAGGTGGTGGTGCATGCCACCACGCCCATGGACTTCCCTTTGCGTGAGCAGGCATCGCTGTTTTGCCAGCTGGCCGGACAGGTTCCGGAACATCTGCTGGTGGAAGATACCCTGCTTGCGCCGGCGCTTGCCGCTGTATGCGCAGCCCAAACTCCGCCTATCCGGTTTTTTGCGGCCAGCCATCTCAAAGACGCCGATGATGCCTGCCTGGGCTGGCTGTTCCTGGTGCATGTCAAACCGGTAACGCTGACCGCAGCCCAGCGCTTAAGCCTGCAGGCGATGGCAGAGGCTGCTTCGCGCTGGTTGATGATGGTGCAGCAAAACCTGGCGCTGGCAGCGAGCAATGCCCGCTGGAAATTTGCCCTGGATGGTGCCGGGCATGGCGTGTGGGATTGGGATCTCACCAGCAATCGCGTTACCTTCAGCCCGCAATGGAAAACCATGCTGGGCTATGACGACGCGGATATTGGCGATGATTGTCAGGAGTGGGTTTCCCGCGTGCATCCGGTGGATCTTGCCCATTTTCAGAGCCAGATTGATGCTGTGAAAAGCGGGCAGGCGCAGAGCCTCATATGCGAGTATCGCTTGCTGACCAAGAGTGGTGAATGGTGCTGGATATTGTCCAAAGGCATGATCATGGCGGGCAATGACCATGAAGGTCCGCGCATGATAGGCACCAATACTGACATCACCGCCCGCAAGCAAAGCGAACGCCTGATCTGGCAGCAGGCCAATTTTGATGCCCTGACCGGTTTGCCCAACAAGCATCTGCTGAACCAGCTGTTGAGCGAGCGCATCCATGGCGATCATGGGGCCGATAATATGGTCGCGCTGATGATCGTCGACCTGGATAACTTCAAGGATGTGAACGATGCCCTGGGGCATATCTATGGCGATATGCTGCTGATGGAAGCCGCCAGCCGCATTCAGGCGGCCGTGTTGCCGGCAGATATCGTGGCGCGCGAGGGCGGGGATGAGTTCATTATCGTCACCACGGCGGCGAGCGTGGCGGAGCTGGAGAACACGGCGACCAATGTGCTGAAAGTGCTAGGCCAGAGCTACGAGCTACTGTCGGAAGTGGTGTTTTGCGCGGCCAGTATCGGCATCGCCTTGTACCCGCAGCACACGCTCTCGCCCAATGTGTTGATGAAATATGCCGATCAGGCCCTCTATCTCGCCAAGAGCACGGCGCGCGGCCAATATGCTTTTTACTCCCATGAGCTGGAGGAAGAGGCGCTGAAACGTTCCAAGCTCACCACGGAGCTGCGCTTCGCCGTTGAAGAGCAGGCGTTTGAGGTGTTTTACCAGCCCATTTTCCGGCTGGATACCCGCGAGACCGTCAAAGCCGAGGCGCTGGTGCGCTGGAAACATCCGGAGCGCGGCTATGTCAGCCCGGCTGAGTTTATCCCGCTGGCCGAGTCCACCGGCTTGATCAATGCGATAGGCGACTGGGTGTTTAAGGAAGCGGCAGTGTTTGCCAAGGCCTTGCGCGCAAGCTATGCGCCGGATTTCCAGATCAGCGTCAATAAATCGCCCATCCAGTTTCTGACGGTGGGCAAGCTCGATTGGTCAGCTTTTCTGACCAACCTGGACTTGCCTGGCAAAGCCATTTCGGTGGAAATTACCGAAGGCCTGCTGTTGCAGCAGAGCCAGGACGTCCATGCGCGCATCAAGAAAATCCGCGACAGCGGCATGAGCATCTCGCTTGATGATTTCGGGACTGGATACTCTTCCCTCTCTTACCTCAGCTCCTATGAGATCGATTACCTCAAGATTGATCGTTCCTTCATTATCAACCTGACAACATCGAAAAAGAACCAGGCGCTATGCAAAGCCATTATTACCATGGCGCACGAGCTGGGTTATCAGGTGATTGCCGAAGGCATCGAAACCGAACAGCAATTGCACTTGTTGGCTGATATGGGCTGCGA
The DNA here is from genome assembly GCA_035565335.1 of Methylovorus sp. Taxonomy (GTDB): domain Bacteria; phylum Pseudomonadota; class Gammaproteobacteria; order Burkholderiales; family Methylophilaceae; genus Methylovorus. The sequence goes on along the minus strand of DATMSO010000092.1, from coordinate 37,115 downwards.
TATGGGGCAAGGATATTTCATTTCGCGGCCTTTGCCGCAGCAGGACTTTGTCGCCTGGCTGGCCGATAGCCTGTCCACACTGCAGCTGGCAGAAGCCACGGGCTAGTGCAGCGTTGGAGCGGTGTGATGCCGCTAGGCGCGCCAGGCTGGTCTGCGCAATCGATATGATCAGGAGGCATCGGACGAAAGCCTCCTTTGCATCCCTTCTAACTTAATTCTTGAGCAGCAAATAATCCCCGTGGGTGGTCACTACATGCAGGCGCTGCTTGAAGCTGTCTGGCAGGTTTTTATACGGGGTTTTATGCATGGCGACATAGGCATGGCCGCGTTGCATGGCGGCTTCCAGCTCAGGCTCGGTAGCGGCCTTGATGGCTTTGCCTTCGGTATAAAACTCGGTGGAATAATCCAGGAAAGGGTAGCCGATCAAGGGTTCCCCCGGCTGTTTTTCACGCTGGTATTGCCATACCAGATCGCGCGTAGTGCTGAGGCTGCCCCAGCCGTCCCGATAATCGCGAATCAGAAAGCCTGACCATCCCAGCACCACAATCAGCATGCCGGCGGCCAGCACCGGCACCACCCGCCGTGCGGGTCCTCGGCGCGCCAGCCAGCTGGCGGCCAGCATGGCGAGCCCTGCCAGGCCAGGTAGCGCATACGTCCAGATGATGTTGGCGGCAGCAGTGAAGAAAATCCCCGGGCTCAAGCCCCAGATCAGGAAATACCACTGCCGCAGACGCGCAGGGTGGCGGAATTCAAACAGCGCCAGCGGTTTTTTCCAGCCGATAAACAATGGCAATAGCACAGACCATGGCAAGGTGCCGATCAGGATGAAGAGCCAGATGGCCCCATGCGGAAATGCGTGGGCATGGCCGTAGCGGTCGCCCTGCCAATGCGGGGTGAGAAAGCGATGCCAGTGTTCACCCACAATAAAATAATCAATAAATCCCGGGGTTTTCAGCTCGGCGGCGATATACCAGGGCAGCGCCATGGCGAGTGCCAGCAGTGTGCCGCGTACCCAGGGAAAACTGCGCAAGGCTTCTTGCAGGCGCCCGGCCAGCAGACACCACAGCACGATAGGTACGCCACTCAGGATGCAGGCGATGGGCCCTTTGGCCAGCAGGCCCAAGCCTGCGCCTACGAATAGCCACCAGCGCTCTTTGGCGCGGCGCTCCTCGCTACCGTGCATGCCCAGCCAGAAGCCGCGCATCATAAGGATGCAGCTCAGCGCCAGCGCCATGTCGGTCATCACAGCGCCCATGGAGATGAAGAACAGTACCGATACGCTGAGTATCACGCAGGCATACAAACGTTCAGCCGGGCGACGCGGGCCCAGCCAGCTCCAGATCACCCACAGAATAGCGACGCCGAGCAGAAAATGGGGCACGCGTGCGGCAAAGGCATTGACCCCGAAGACATGATAGCTGGCGGCAGTAAGCCAGAATGCCAGTGGCGGCTTGGCCCAGAAGGGAACGCCGTAGTCATACCAGGGCGTGATCCAGTCATTCAGCTCATACATCTTGCGGCCGATTTCGGCATAGCGCGATTCGGTGGAATCAAACAATGGAAAAAGGCCCAGGCTGATCACTTTGATAAGCAGGCCAGCCGCGATCAGCATCATGAGCAGATGCCTGGAAGAGAAACGACGATTATGCATAAACCCAGTCAACATTTAACAAATGCGTGAAGGAGTTGCGCGATGGTAGCGGCGCAAGCTTACAAATTCCTAACATGATGCATTTGCAAGTTAAGGGCCGGGAGGTAATGCCTCAGCTAAAAATGGATAACCTTATGAATATAATAGGTAATAATGTGGATATTGGTATGAGAGGCTGCCCTCTGTACTGCAGAAAATGTAGGAAACGCCAGCAAAGCCCCGCAGAATTGCGGGATTAATGCCGCACAAGGGATTAAGCAGGCAGGACGTTACGGAATAGGTAGGGCGGCTTTAGATCGGAAGGTGTGCGGCGGCCTGGCGCGCATAAGCTTCAAAGCGATGCTGCAGATGTTCACGTAGCAGGCGTATGGTGGGCGATAGCTGACGGCGGTCAGGGCAGATAAGATTCAGGGGCAACGATTCTCCCTGCCATGGCGGACAGATAACCATAAGCCGCCCGGCCATGACATCGCGCCCGACATCAAGCCAGGACCGATAGCAGATGCCATGGCCAGCCACCGTCCAGTGGCGTACCGCATCGGCGTCATCTGCGGAGCGATTGCCACTGACTTCTATCTCCACCACTTCCCCATTCCGTGTAAAGCGCCAGCGGTTGTAGAGCGCATCCCCAACCCGAAAACACAGGCAGTTGTGCGCCGAGAGCTCAGATGGATGGTTGGGCGTGCCATGGCGGGCCAGATACTGCGGCGCCGCACACAGCACGCGTCGGTTGTCGGATACCAGCGGCAGCGCCACCTGGCTGGAGTCGGGCGGTTGGCCATAGCGTATGGCCACATCCACCGGCTCGCGCATGACATCGGCAATGCGGTCAGATAATTGCACACGCAGCCTGAGCGCCGGGTGCTGCTCCTGAAACTCATCCAGCCAGGGCAGTATGACATTGCGTCCCAAATCAGACGGCAGCGACAGGCTGAGCTCGCCCCGTATCAGACTGTGCCCCGCCAGCAGTTCTTCGGTGAGATCGCTTAACTCCTGCAGCAGTGGCTGGCTGCGTGCTAGCAGGCGCTCACCTTCTGCTGTCAACCGCAGGCTGCGCGTGGTGCGCACAAACAGCAGCACGCCCAGATTGCTTTCCAGGCGTTTCAATCCTGCGCTGGCGACGGCGGGCGAAATCTCCAGCTGACGCGCGGCCGCGGACAAACTGCCGCATTGCGCAGTGGCGATAAAGAGCTCCAGATCTGCCAGGTTTTTAATATTCAAAATAATGTTGAAACTGAAACAAATAATGGCTAGTTTATCAATCAGATCAAATCAATGAAACTGGCATCGTTATTTCATTTTTAAAGAAAGAGGTACGCCATGAAAGCCATTGCCTATCAGAATTCCCTGCCCATTACCCAAGCCGCATCCCTGGTGGATGTGACATTGCCTGACCCTGTCGCCAGTGGTCGCGATCTCCTGGTCGAGGTAAAGGCGGTGGCGGTGAATCCGGTGGATACCAAGATACGCCGCGGACAGCAGCCGCCTGCCGGCGAGTGGAAGGTGCTTGGCTGGGATGCCGCAGGTGTTGTGCGTGCCGTGGGGCCGGATGTGCATATGTTCAAGCCGGGTGACCGTGTCTGGTACGCCGGGGCGATCAACCGGCCCGGGAGCAATAGCGAGCTGCAACTGGTGGATGAGCGCATCGTCGGCCATATGCCAGCCACGCTGGATTTTGCGGCGGCGGCTTCCTTGCCACTGACCAGCATCACGGCCTGGGAGTTATTGTTTGATCGACTGGGCATAGAGCGCGGTGGCCAGGCATATGGCAAATCGCTGCTGGTGATAGGCGCGGCGGGCGGTGTGGGGTCTATTCTGGTGCAGCTGGCGCGGCGCCTGACAGGGCTGACGGTGATTGCCACGGCGTCCCGCCCCGAAAGTCAGGCCTGGATACGCCAGTTGGGGGCGCATCATGTGATCGACCATAACGCGCCGCTGGCGGCACAGCTCGCCGCGATCGGCCAGCCCGCCCCGGAGTATGTGGTCTGCCTGACCCATACCGAGAGCTATTTTGAGCAGATAGCCGAGGTGATCGCGCCGCAAGGCAAGTTCGGGCTGATTGATGACCCGGCTACGCCGCTGGATGTGATCAAGCTCAAGCGCAAGAGCGTGTCGCTGCATTGGGAGCTGATGTTTACCCGTGCGCTGTTCGCCACGGCGGATATGCAGGCGCAGCACCATATCCTGAGTGAAGTGGCTTCACTGGTGGATAACGGCGTGTTGCGGACCACGGTGGCCGAGAATTTTGGCCGTATTGACACAGAAAACCTGCGGCGCGCGCATGCCCTGCTTGAGTCCGGGCAGGCGCGTGGCAAGATCGTGCTGGAAGGGTTTTGAGGGGATAAGGTTGGGGCCGCCGGCAAAGGGCCGCCCCTGAATATTACGAAGCCTGGTGGCGCGGACCCGAGCGATAGCGCTGCCAGAGCTTGAGCAAATCCGGCGCGTACACGCCCAGAATCAGCAGCAAGGCCAGACCTAGATACAGCCAGCGGATGTTGTAATCGGTGACAAAAACAGCGGCCGGTTTCTGCTGCTGGATATAGTCATAGAATCCGGTTTCATCTTTGCCTTCGATGTATTTCGCCTTGATTTCGCCTGCCAGCTCTTTGAGGTAGCCATCTTCCAGTTGCGAGAGATAGCGGTCGAACTCGGCATAAGCCACGATGGGATCGGGTTCATCCTTGGAGGTGTCGTTATAGGTCACGCCCACCGCACCGGCGGAAAACTCCTTGGCGTCCGAAGGCCAGAACCCCACCCATTTGTTGTCGCTGTTAAAGCGGGGAATCGGCACCGGCTCATGTCCACCCACGCCCACAAACAACCAGTGGCTGCCGTCCATCGTTCCGAGGTCGAGCTTGTTGATGGCGTTGACCTTGGGAGCTTCGTCTCCGTCGGTGAAGAACACCAGCTGCGCCGGGGCATTCAGCGAGTCCAGTACGGTTTCACCTGACTTCACGCCGAAGCTAAGGCGGCTATTACCTCGCCATGCCATACGCCAGTCGAGGTGATTGATGGTGTCGGTAATGATGTCATAGTTAGCGCATACTTCCAGCGGCATGAAGAGCAGGCCTACATTCTCTGCGGCAAACACCCCCACACTGAAGTAGGTGCCACAGGGCGATGTTTCCACGATGCGCTTCATGAGATGCCGGGTATAGACCATGCGGCTGACCGGTTTGCCCGCCAGCATGGCATCTTCCGCGTTCATGCTTTGCGAGACATCGGCAATCAAGAGGTAATTATGTACATCCTGCTTGAGCTGAATCTGTGGCTTGAATAGCGCAAGCAGCATGAGCGCCAGCGCCAGCACATACAGTACGGTGGCATAGTAGGTTTTGAGGCCATGGATCAGACGCATCATGGCAAGCCTATGGGCAGGTTGCTGAGCTGCACGCCGGATTGCTCTTTTTCAGCCTGCTGCAGTTTGGCGGGCAGGATGGAGAGCAGGAGATCCAGGTTGAAGCGAGCCGGCAGCAGCGTGGGGTCCAGCCGTAGCGCCTGCTCATACGAGGCGCGGGCCTGCATCAGCGCGTAGCGCGCATCCTCGATCAGGCTGCCGTCGTCGTTTACGCGCCGGCTCAGGCCGAAGCGCAGCAGATTATTGCCCACGTTGTAATGCACCCTGGCTTGCATCTCGTTATCGGGTGTCATTTCCAATAATTGACCATAAGTCTGGATGGCATGCTTGTACTCGCCGGCAGTGCCTTGGCGATAAGCGGCGGCAAATTTTTCCGTCAGTGGATACTGATCGGCAGGCAGTGCGGCATTGTGCTTCAGCGCGGTATTGAAGCGTTCGATCTGCCACAGCAGCATGCCTTCATAAGCACCACCGACCAGGCTGGTCAGCACCAGCACGGATAACAGTGCGTTTTTTGTTTTCAAGCCGATTGCCATGCGGGAGCCCTCAGATGTTGGGTAATCAGCAGAACCAGCCCCAGGGCCAGCGCTACCAGAATGAACAGACGGGAATAGTCACGTCCAGCGATGGTGACCGAATACTGGATGATGTTTTTTTCGCGGGCATCAATATCCTGAATCGCCGATTGCAAGGTAGTGGGGTTGTGCGCCTCGTAGGCCTTGTATTTAATTTTCAGCGATTTGAAGAAAAGATCGAGCGCGATGGCGGGTGGCTCATTGCCTTCTTCGAAGGTGCGGTCCGATGAAAAAATGCTGATGTCGTCCGGCTCGCGCAGCACGATCCAGTAGAGATTAAGCCCGCGCGCTGTCATTTGTTCGCGAATTTTATTCTTGATGCGGGGGCTGAGTTTGCCAGCACCATCCGATAGCAGAATGATGGCGCGGGAGCCCGAGCTCTGAATATTGTCAAACAGGGCCACGGCCTCGGTCAGGCCGGCGCCGATGTTGGTCTGGTTGATACCGGCGCTGGTGGCGGCGGCAATGGCGGCATGAATCGCCTGGCGATTGGCAGTGATCTTGCTGCCATACAAGGCGGAGTTGGTAAACGCTACCACCCCCATCATGTCGTCTGGCCGCGCATCAATAAAGCCCGTGATCAGGCGGCGGGCGGCGGCGGATTTGATTTCAGCAACACGGCCGCTGGTGGAATCGCCGGCAAACGGGTGATCCATGCTGACGCTACGGTCTATCACCAGCACCGTCTGCGCGCCCTTGCCCACTCGCACTACCTGCCGCTCAGAGCCTTGCGGAGCGGCAATCGCCAGAATGATGCAGACGATCAACAAGGCAGTCACCGCCTTGATGGCGAAGTCGACGATATCCGACAAGGTATCCTTGGGGGCAATCTCCAGCCAGGAATACATTTGTCCCTGGCTGCTTTTCAGCCAAAACGGAACCAGGGCCAATGGCAAAAGCAACAGGCTCCAGGGATGCAAAAAGGTCATCTTGCCCTCCGTTCGCAGTCGCGAAGCTGGCGGCACAGCGTAAGCAACTGCGCCTTGGTGCTATCCCCGCTGGCAGTTGACTCTCCGGCGAACAGGCTGGCAGACGATGCCGCGAAGAAAGCGCTAATCTCAGGTTGCAATGACGCAAAACGCGGGTGGCGGGCGATGAAGTCGGGAATGTCCGCCGCAAACAGGCTGCTGCCATAAGTGCGGTTGAATGCCTGATGCAGCAGCAGGTAAGCCGGTTGCGTAGCGCTCGTTGGCAGGCGCTTCAGGCGGCGATAGGCCCTGGCAAATGGCCCGCCCATGAGAGGCAGCCAGGCGCGCTCAGCATTGATGTAAAGCAAGCCCAGCAACCCTGCCGCCAGCAATGCCAGGCAGGCATACAGGCGGAGTGTGTGCTCATGTGTGTCGATGGCGGCAGGCGGCAGCTCGGGCATGACATTGGCCTTGGCTGTGGCCATGGTGCTTGCTGCCAGCGGCGAAAGCCAGAAACGCCAGGCGGGCACGGTGATGGTAAGTGCCTGCTTGTCGCCGGTAGCGGCAATGGTTTCTTCCGGCAACTGCAGTACGCTGGCTTGCTTCCTGTGGGCAAAAATCTGGTAGCGCAGAGTAAGCGTGTAATGGGTGGCTTTGCCGGCGGACTTTTCATCCAGCGCGACCTCTACCAGCTCTATGCCCTCGTTCTGGCTGCCTTTTTGCGGCAACGCGCTTTTGGCGATGCGAAAGCCTGAGGGCAAGTCCACGGAGACGGTACGGGTGAGTACATCCCCTATCTGCAGAGCGACGTTGCGCGAGGGGTTCTGGATGCGGATGTCACTTGCATTGACGGGGGTAGGTGCCGAAGCGAACGCCCACATGGGGATTGCCAGCGTCAGTAGCATCAGGCCGCGTAGCAGGGAAACAAAAAGGCGATTTTTCATAAGCTCACGTATTGGTCAAAGTACCGGGTCATGACATCCGGCGTAAAGCTTTCAGAGAGAAAAAGCGGTTGGCTGTCGAATTGGAGAAACAGCTGCTCCAGCGCGGTTTTGCGCTGCGCAAAGGCCGCCATGAACTGCTTGCGCACATAGTCGCGAAAGAAGATGGTGCGCATGGCGCCGGTTTCTGGGTCCAGCATATTGCCGATGCCGAATTTGGGCAGCTTGCTGAACTCGGCCTCATCCCAAAGCACCACCGGCACTACCTGATGGCGCGATAACGAGTTGAGCGTTTCTTCAATCAGGTGCAGCGGCATATGAAAGTCAGAGATCCAGAACACCAGCCCGCGTTGCTGGCTGAGATATTGCGAGACTTCAAGCACGCCGCGGGCGCCGATCTCCATGCGGCGGAACTGGCGTAGTTCAGCCAAGAGGTCGAGCGAAGAGGCAAGATGGTGCGACAGCGGCTGGCTGTAGGCTTCGTCCACTTGGTCGTGGTAGCTCACCAGGCTGAAAACATCGCCAGCCTGCCAGGCGGAATACGCCACGCTTTCAGCCACGGCAATCGCGCTATCGAGCTTGCGCGGGCTGGCCCCGTATTGCATGGAGCTGGATAAGTCGCACACGGCATACACCGGCGTGGTGTTGTCCTGGTTGAACAGCTTGACCTGCACCTGTTCAAACGGGTCGCGTACCGATTGCCGGAAATCCATGCGCCGCGCATCCGGGTATTCGACGAATGGCAGATTGCCGCGGTACTCAAAGCCCAGGCCGCGCTCGGTGCCGCGATGGTCGCCGAGGTGCATGCTTTTGGTACGCCACGGGATACGGTAGCGGAATGCTTTTTCGTGATCGTGTGCCATCCGCTCAGACCTTGGCGGCGACTTCAACGTTCCTGAGGATGGCCGAGCTCAGCTCGCGTGCCAGCACGGTGCGCCGCATTTCGTACATGGGGTTGAACACCAGGCGGTGGGCGATGATCTCGTGGAATACGGCATGGATGTCTTCGGGATAAAGGCTGTCGCGTTCTTGCAGCCAGGCATGTACGCGCGCCGCTTTCAGCAGCATGCCCATGCCGCGGGGGCTGGCGCCGGCTTGCACCAGGCGCGCCACATCCACGCTATCAAGATGAATGCCAAACTTTGCCGGGTCGCGCGTGGCATCCCACAGGTCCAGCACATAGTCTTCAATGGCGTCGCTGGAGCGTATATGGTTTTGCAGCAGGTCGGAAAAGTCATTCATCTGGTCAAACTGCAGCAGATCGGCCGCCACGTTGGCGGTCAGGCGGTCGGTATGCTGAAAGCGGGTGTCAAATACCAGCGATTTGCGCAGCTGACGGTCTTCGGGAATCTCGATCGGGATTTCCATCATGAAACGATCGCGCGCTGCCGAGGGAATTTCGAAGGTTTCGTTTTTTTCCACCTGGTTGCGGTCAGCAAATACCAGCATGTGTGGCAGCTTGTATTCGCGCTTGAACGCATGCACGCTGCGCTCGGCCATGACCCGTAACATCAGCGCATGCACTTGCGGCCGCGCGCGGTTAATTTCGTTGAAGAAAAACACCGACAGGTTTTCCCCTGAACGCAGCAGCGGGCCTTCGTCAATTTGTGGTCGTCCCTCGGGGCCGAGAAAGGTGTGATACACCAGATCGTTCGGCATCAGATCAACCGTGCCTTCGATACGCTCATACGCACCACCAATGGCCCGGGTGATCGCCTGCAGCAGCGTTGTTTTGCCCACACCAACGCCGCCTTCGAGCAGCACATGGCCACGGGCAAAGATCGCCAGGTTCATCAGACGGATGGCGTGATCCTGCCCAACAATGACCTGCTTGACGCTGTTTTCAAGCTTGAGGGCTTTATCGCGCCAATCGGCGAGCTGCGTATCCAATCCGGGTGTCATTCTGCGTCCTTAAAAAGTCGTTATGAAAGGTGTTTTAACCCCATGTTATATACTGGTCTGTATATTGTAAACGGGAAATTTTCCTGATCATTCGTCATTCAACGCCATTTCCTGGACAAAACGCAGTCGTGTCAGGCCTCACACCGATAGCGCGCTGACTACGCGCAAACGTCGTGGCGCACCATTGGGGAAAGGCCATTCAATGCTCTGCCCTGCCTTGAGTCCGAGCAAGGCAGTGCCGACCGGAGCCAGTACCGATATCTTGCCTTGCTCCATATTGGCGTCTTCGGGCAGCACGAGTTCGATGGTGCGGCTGACGCCGTTGCTCTCATCCACATAGGTAACGCGGCAATTGAGGCCGACAATATCCGGCGGCATTTTTTCGATTGGAACAACAATGGCGTGATCCAACTCATCGCTCAGGGCGTGGTGGCGGGTCAGGGTGTGTAGTACGGCATAATCCGGTTCTGATATATATAAGTACCTGTCTTGCATGTTAAATATCCTTTAAAAACGAAAGCCCCCGCCAAGTGGCAGGGGCATGTCATCACATAATAAGCGCATATCAAGTTGGCCATAAGCCGCTATACTGGAAAAGGTAAGTTTCCTGAATGGATACAATCTATGCATGATCTCAATCTGATGGCCATTTTTGCCCATGTGGCCCAGGAGCAAAGCTTTTCAACGGCGGCCCGCAAGCTGGGCATGTCGCGCTCCGCGGTCAGCAAGGCGGTCGCCAAGCTGGAAAGCGCCCTTGGCGCGCGATTGCTGAATCGCAGCACCCGGCATTTGAGCCTTACGGAAGTAGGCGCTGGCATGCTGGAGCATTGTGCGCGCATCGTCGCAGAGTCCGAGCGCGCCAGCAGGGTGGTGGAAAATCTCAGCAGCAAACCCAGTGGCACGCTAAGGGTGGCGGCGTCCGTGGCGTTTGGCACCTTGCATGTGGCCCCGGCCATGGCCGATTTTCTGCAGCAATATCATGAGGTAGAGCTGGATATGACGATCACCGATCGCACGATTGATATGGTGGAAGAAGGTTACGATGTGATCATCCGGGTAGCCCAGCAGCCACCGCCGGCGCTGGTAGCGCGCAAACTCGCCCCCGTGCGGCGTCAGGTTTGCGGTACGCCGGCGTATTTTGCCCAATATGGCTTGCCGGCGTCGCCCATGGCGCTGACTGGCCATAACTGCCTGGACTATATTCACTCAGGTGATCGTGGCTACTGGCGTTTCAGTGGTCCGGAAGGCGAGATCGCGGTGCCGGTTTCCGGCCGGGTGCGCATCAATGATGATGAGGCTTTATCCCAGGTGGTCTTGGGCGGTTTCGGCCTGGCGCTTTTGCCGACCTTTATTATTGGCAACCATCTGCAATCCGGCGCTTTGCAGGCCGTGCTGTCGGATTACATTCCGGTTGAGCAGCATGTGTATGCCATGTATTTGCCCAATCGTTTTCTGCCGCTCAAGGCGCGTACCTTTATTGATTTTCTATTGGAGCGGTTCGGCTCCGAGCCTTATTGGGATGCGCGTTAAGGATTTTCCAGGCGAGCGCTCTACTGACATTTCGAAAGCTAAATGGCAAGAGCTGCTTAGGCAGCCCCTTGCCGAGCTTGAGTTTTGGCGAATGTTAACGCCCACTTATGCCAATGCATGTATGAGCAGGGTGTAGGCGATCCACATAAAGCCTATGGTGGAGATCACAAAGCTAAGCGCTGAAAAAATCTTCCATTTTTTCTTGCTCCAGAAATCCGGATCAAATGCCGCTATGGTGAATATGGTGGGGTTGGTGAACCCGTCGATGGTCAGGCACCAGCAGGCAATCACCGGCAGCTCGACACCGGCGCCATAAAACCCAAGGCCGAACAACGCCATCAAAGCACAGTCCACATGGGCGCGTATCATCGTCTTGTAATCGACCACGAAAGCATCGACCCCGGGCAGCGGAAACCATTTGGCAAAGGTCATCAGTCAGGCGGATGAAATCAGGGCGGTGATGCAAGCAACTGATCCTACGAGTAAAACATTCATTATCTTCTCCCTTTTGTTATAAATGGAGAAGCTAGCGCATATACAGTTCTGTATATGTTCTATCCGGTCTTGCTGATTTTTTTAGTTTTAAAAGAGGTCATCATGCGTCACCTCCGGAAGAATCACGGTGACGCATGATGAGTTGGGCCTTATTTGCGAGAGGCGTTGCCTTAATACGGCAGATCAAACAACAGGAACTCCGCCTCGCTCGCCTGACCGATGTCCAGTTGCGCAATGTCCTTGATCTTGAGGGCATCGCCAGTTGTCAGCTTCTGACCGTTGACTTCGAGAGTGCCGCGGATCAGGTGCAGATAGGCGGTACGGCCGGGTTTGATCTCATAGGTGATGGCATCGTCCTGATCCAGAATGCTGGCAAACAGCAGCGCATCCTGATGAATCACGACGGAACCATCACGGCCATCCGGCGAGGCGATCAGGCGCAGTTGCCCCTGCTTGCTTTCCACCGGAAAGTGTTTTTCCTCATAGCCGGGGTCGATGGCCTTGGCGCTGGGCTCTATCCAGATCTGCAGAAAGTGCACGCGTTCGGTTTTTGAGTGGTTGAACTCGCTGTGGCGCACACCGGTGCCAGCACTCATGCGTTGCACATCGCCGTAGCGGATGACCGAGCCGTTGCCCATGCTGTCCTTGTGCTCAAGCGCGCCGCTCAGGACGTAGCTGATGATTTCCATATCGCGGTGACCATGTGTGCCAAAGCCTTGGGCAGGCTGTACCCGGTCTTCGTTGATCACGACCAGCGGGCCAAAGCCCATTTGCTCTGGATTCCAGTACTGGCCAAACGAAAATGAGTGGTTCGATTGCAGCCAACCGTGGTCAGCTGCGCCGCGTTGTGCATTCTTCAGTAGCTCTAACATGGTGTGCTCCTTTGAGTAATTGTCAATAGTTGATGCAGTTTTTTCGAATATCATGAATTGCTGGATATTCGCCTTTCGTTTAGCATGGGATCCAGTATGAACGGGCTTTCGCCCGAAGAAAAACGGAAAAATTACCAAGATAGGATCGAAAATTTCGAATGTTCAGAATTAGCCTCGATGCCTTGCTGGTGCTGGATGCGGTGGATCGCCTCGGCTCATTTGCGGCCGCTGGTGGCGCCTTGTTCAAAGTACCGTCGACGATTTCTTACACCATCAGCAAGCTGGAACAGGACCTGGGGGTGCAGATCTATGAACGCCAGGGCCCCAAAGTCACGCTGACCAAGGTCGGGCTGGAATTGCTGACAGAGGGCCGCCACCTGATACGCGCGGCGGAGGAACTGGAGCTGCGGGTCAAGCGGGTGGCTTCAGGCTGGGAAACGGAGCTCAATATCGGCATGGACACCATGTTTTCGCCGCGCACCTTGATACCGGACATCACCGCCTTCTGTGGCATCGCCGGAACCCGGGTCAAACTGGTGCAGGAGTCGCTTTCCGGCACCTGGGAAAGTCTGCTGGAAGGGCGTGTGGATATCCTGATTGGCGCTGCGGGCGAAGGTCCATCCGGCGGCGGATATGCCAGGGAAGTGCTAGGCATGACGGAGTTTGTATTTTGCGTGGCGCCCAGCTACCCGCTGGCGGCAGCGGACAAACCGCTGGGCAAGAATGATCTCGCGCCTTATCGGGCGGTGGTGGTGAGCGATTCGGTACGGCGTCTTGCGCCGCGCACGGTGGGCTTGCTGCTGGGGCAGGATACCTTGTCCGTGCCGACCATGCAGGCCAAGCTGGATTACCAGATTGCCGGGCTGGGGTTTGGTTTTTTGCCTCTTGCGCTAGCGCAGCCCGCAATAGATAGAGGCCTGCTGATTGCCAAGGAAGTGCAGGAGCCGCGGCCGCCCGAGCCTGTGTGTCTGGCATGGCGCACGGCAGAAGCAGGTGAAGGCCTCAAGTGGTGGATCGCACGAGTCAGGGAGTCAAGCGATATTGTGGCGCGTCTGTGGGCAGATAGCCTGCAACAGGTGTCCAGTAGCGGGCTATCTGCCAATCAAAGCGAATAGCAGCGGCCTGGCGTTACCCCTATTTTTTTGCGGAAGCTGCGCGTCAGGTGACTCTGATCGGCGAACCCGCACAGCGATGCCACATCGCTGAGCTTGTGGCCTTGCGCGATCAGCTTGCGGGCGGTAATCAACACGTTTCAGGATGCAACTGCAGGGCATGCCCGGTGAGCACACCTGTCTGGTTTTATTTTGTGCGCGATTAAATCGTGCGGGATACAGTCGATTAAAAAAGCCCTCACGCCAGCCGGTTCAGTTTCTCCCGGAGGGCGTTGAGCTGCATGCACATTTCTGCCATTTTTGTATCGGTCAATCCGCTTGCCTCCTGTGGGCGCCTGCCATCAGGCACCCATATTGTTGAAATTCCGTTACTGCAAACGACGCCCAAAACTGACGGCGTATGCCCCAGGGCGCGCCAACAGGATAGGGTCATCGCTGGGCTCAATGCCATCGACCAGATTAAGCGGGCTGAACATCACCTGACGTTCATAGCTCGCCCCATCCGCCTTGATGGATTTGATCTGCAGCGTACCCAGTTCGACTACGCGACGCGAATCCGGCCATGTGACGGTAGGGTCGTTCAACGTATCGCCCTTGTCGGCAATCTGCACCGAAATCTTGTAGCTGAATGGGCCGTTTTTCAGTCTGGCGGGCAACTCGTTCATCAGGTAATTGGCATCGGCCGCCTTGGCTGCTTCTGTCGAGAGGAATTTCTGACCATTCACCGGTTCTATGCGGTAGCGGCCATACTGTGTTTCGCCCTTGGCATTGGTGAACTTGAAAGCATTCACGCCAAAAAAGGCCTGAGTGGCAAAACTCTCGGGCGGCAGCTTGGGCGTGGTCACAAACTTCAGGGCGGCTGGATGGCTGCCCAGGTATTTCTCAATCGTGGTGGGCTTGGTGGTTTCCTTGCCGGAAGCTGCTACCGCATTCAGCAGGCCCAGAAAATCTTCCGGGGTGGCGGAAGGAAAGCCATTTACCGAGATGCACACAAGGTCGGCCAGGCTTTGATCAGGCAGATTGAAACGGATAGCGATGCCTTTGGGGAATGCGTTGCCATCAGCATCGGGAATATTGGGTACGCCTGTCGCATCCGAGTAACGCACGGTGACCGGGTTGGAAGTTGTGAAAATGCTGGCCTTGGTGATGGAGGCTGCACTGGCGGCCGGGGTGAAGACCCCTTCAGCGACGATGCCTTTGGCATGATTGGCGCGGAACTTGGCATGCGGGCCACCCGATAATTGGGTCAGCGTATCCACTAACTGTTCGGTGACAGGTTTGGAAGACTCTTCGGCAAAGGCAGCGCTTGATAAGCCGGCAAGCACGAGTAAAAGCACAGGTTTTAAGGCAATGTTCATGAAAGCTCCCTATGGGTATTTGTTTTTTTCAGTAAAGGGTAGAGACAATAAGCACAAAAGTATTGAATAAAATTGACTGTGCTCTACCGGCGGTGGCGTCGTGGCGAGTGAGCCAGCGTGCCTGGCATTACGGGCTGACATGCTGACCGAGATGTTACGGTGGTCATGAGACGATTTGCCCAGAAGGTATTGCTGAGTATGAGTATTGCGCGAACTTGAAGAATGAGCAATGGGGAATGCGCGCAAAGGTGGGGAGATGATTCAGGTCATGGAGGCCACGCGAAACGTGGCCTCCGGCAAGCGCAATTGCTTAACGCCGACTGTCGCGGGTGCGACGCGATTTGACCAGTGGCCAGACGTCTGCGGGAATCTCGGGGAGTGATTCAAACCCTGGCTTGGCAAAGAAATAGCCCTGGAACAGGGTCACGCCCTCATCGGCCAGGGTCAGGCATTCTTCGCGCGCCTCTATACCCTCTGCAATTACCTTGATGGAAAGCTCGCGGCAGATGGACAGTATGCCGAATACCAGCGCGCGGCGGACCCGGTCCTGATGAATATTGCGTGTCATCGCCATGTCCAGCTTGATGATGTCGGGCTGCCAGTCGGCCAGCAAGTTTAGGCCGGCGTATCCCGCACCAAAGTCATCAATAGCCGTGGTGAAGTTGTGCTTCTTGTATTCAATGAAAATATTGCGCAGGTGCTCGTTATCAATCACGCGTTCGCCTTCGGTGACTTCAAACATGATCCGGTCGGTCGGGAAGTTAACCTCTGCCGCGGCCTCCAGTGTGGCGCGTATGCAGGTTTCCGGTTTGTACACGGCATTGGGCAGGAAATTGATACTTAGCATCCCCTGCAAATTAAGGCGCTTTGCCAGGTCAATGGCCTTGACCCGGATCGACTGATCAAACAGGTAACGGTTTTCGTCGGTGAGCTGGGAAAGGATGGTGGCCGCGCCCTCATTGTTGATGCCTCGTACCAGTGCTTCGTAGCCGAATATGCTGTCGTTCGAGATATCTACAATAGGCTGAAAGGCCATCGTGAAGTCAATGCCGAGCTTGGTTTTGTCCCGGCAGGCTTTGCAGCCAACTGGAGTGAAGTTATCTAACATACCCATGCTTCCCTGCCTCCTTTTCACCGTGATTATTGCAGCTTAATTTACCACGATTTGGGGTGCTCGCCTCTCTTGGCTGCCGCGATCTGCCACCTGCAACGTGCGCAAGCAAGCTCAGCTCATGTCGGGAAAGCCAATGATGACGAAGGGCGAAATGCCTGGCGATGGGCGTGACCAGCTTACGCGGTGCTGGAAGAAGCGCATATTTCCTGTTCCAGCATGTAGCGAATAATGCGCCGCATCATGGGGATGGTGTTTTGCAGGGAAAGATCTGGATTGCGAATCAGTCGGATGGTGAGGCCTTCAAACAGGGAGGCCAGCAGATTGCATGCCGTATCCAGTGCCTCTTCTGAAAAAGCGGAATTGCGCTGCTGCAAGCCTTTGCGCAGGTAGCGCTTGATGCTTTCCATGGCAGTGGCTTCCGCGCGTCTGATGATGCTGGCAATTCGCGGGTTGCGTGCGGCTTCGGCAACTATTTCCAGCAATAAAGCGGCATCCGGGTCATAAAACGCATCGGCCGCACTCTTCTCAACATCCACCACCAGTGCATCAAAAATATCGCCATCGCCCCGGCTTTGTTCAATCCTTTCGGGGATATTCAATATTTTCAGCAAATCGTTTTCCACGATGGCTTCAATGATGGCCTCTTTGTTTTCAAAGTAATGGTAGATGTGACCGACGCTCATGCCGGAGGCTTTGGACAACAGCGACATGCTGGTGCCATGAAAACCATGGGCACGAAAGCATTCCGTGGCTGCCGTCAGCACCTGATTGCGCCGCTGGTCGGCACGGCTGATAGGGGGCTGTGAAATGGACATTGCGTCTCCTAACATCAAATTATGTAAAAAAGTTGATTTTTGCCTAGTTTATATTAGAATGATCGCTCAATCTAGAATGATTGTTCTAAATTTACATGTTCCGAGAAAGTTGTGACTTCACGGGGTTAAAGGAAAGCCAAATGAAATCCAATGTAAAACACATGCACCACTCCGCCCTCTTGCTGATTCTGATCGCAGGAAGCACCTTGCTCGCAGGATGTCATCAAGGAGGTGCACCCGCACAAACTCCCCCGGGCGCAGCGCAGGTGGATGTGATGACGGTTCAGCCCCAGTCAGTCAACCTGACCACCGAGTTGCCCGGGCGCACCTCGCCATTCCTAGTGTCGGAAGTACGTCCGCAGGTGGGGGGGATTTTGCAGAAGCGGCTATTCGTGGAAGGTGCTGACGTTAAAGCGGGGCAGCCTTTGTATCAAATTGACGCTTCTACCTATAAGGCGACCTTCGATAGCGCCCAGGCTAGCCTCAACAAGGCCGAAGCGAATCTGGTCGCCGCCAAGAGCAAAGCCACACGCTATGTGGAATTGGCCAGCATCCAGGCGGTGAGCAAGCAGGATCTGGAAGACGCGCAGTCTTCGCTGGGCCAAGGGCAGGCAGATGTGGATGTGGCTAAGGCGGCATTGCAGACAGCGCGCATCAACCTGGGGTTCACTAGCGTGGTTGCCCCTATCTCGGGCCGGGTATCCAAGTCCAATGTAACGCCAGGTGCACTGGTGAGTGCCAATCAGGACACGACACTGACGACTATCCAGCAGCTTGATCCGATATATGTGGATGTCACACAGTCCAGCGCAGAGCTATTGCGATTGCGTCATCAATGGGAGAGCGGGCTGCTAAAGAAGGCCGGGGAAAACCAGGCCGAGGTGAAGCTGGTGCTGGAAGATGGCAGCAGCTATGCCCTGAACGGCAAACTTGCCTTCACTGATATTACCGTGAGCCAGACTACCGGTACCGTTACTCTGCGCGCTGTTTTCCCCAACCCTAAAGGCGTGCTGTTGCCCGGTATGTATGTGCGGGCCGTGCTGGAGCAAGGCGTGGATGACAGCGCGATTCTCGTGCCGCAACGCAGCGTGAGCCGCGATTCCAAAGGCAAGCCCATGGTGTATGTGCTGGGCCGCGATGGCAAGGTTGAAATCCGCAATATCGAGGCTGACCAGACCCAAGGTGATCAATGGCTGGTACATAAAGGCCTGAATGCAGGCGACCAGGTCATCTTGAGCGGTCTGCAAAAGATACGTCCAGGCATGCCGGCCCAGGTGGCAGCCCCGGATAAAAACCGCGCAAGCAAGCAAATCTAGGAGCGATGATGTCTAAATTCTTTATTGATCGTCCTATTTTTGCCTGGGTGATCGCGATTGTCATCATGCTGGCGGGTGTGCTTGCCATCCGTTCGTTGCCAATTGCCCAATACCCAATGATTGCGCCGCCTGCGGTCTCGATTACCGCGACCTATCCCGGTGCTTCGGCAAAAGCTGTGGAAGATAGTGTGACGCAGGTGATCGAGCAGAAAATGAAGGGCATTGATCACCTGACCTATATGTCATCCACCAGTGATTCATCGGGCAGCGTGACCATCACCCTGACCTTTGACGCTGGCACCAACCCCGATATTGCCCAGGTGCAGGTGCAGAACAAGCTCGCGCTGGCCACGCCGCTATTGCCGGAGGATGTGCAGAGACAGGGCGTGCAGGTAGCCAAGGCCTCTAGCAATTTCCTGATGGTGGTGGGCTTTATTTCCGAAAACAACAGCATGTCGAATATCGACCTGGGCGATTACGTCGGGTCAAATATTCAGGATATTCTCAGCCGGGTAAATGGCGTGGGAGATACCCAGCTGTTTGGCAGCAAATATGCCATGCGTATCTGGCTGGACCCTGCCAAGCTGCATAACTACTCCCTGACCCCGACAGACATCAGTACTGCCATCACTGCACAGAATGCCCAGGTGTCAGCGGGCCAGATTGGCGGCATGCCCGCCAACCCTGGCCAAGAACTGAATGCCACGGTGACCGCGCAAAGCCGCTTGCAAACGCCTGAGCAGTTTGGCGACATCTTGCTGAAGAGCACGACCGATGGCGCCGCCGTGCGCTTGCGCGATGTTGCCCGCATCGAGCTTGGTGGCGAGAGCTATGACGTCGTAGCCAGCTACAACGGCAAACCGGCTACAGGTCTGGCGATCAAGCTGGCGACAGGTGCCAACGCGCTGGATACGGCTGAAGCCGTGAAGGCCAAACTGGCGGAACTGGAACCCTTGTTCCCCGCCGGCATGAAAGCCGTGGTGCCGTATGACACTACGCCCTTTGTCCATGTCTCGATTGAAGAAGTAATCAAAACCCTGATTGAAGCCATCATCCTGGTGTTTCTGGTGATGTATGTGTTCTTGCAGAATTTCCGCGCCACACTGATCCCGACGATTGCTGTGCCCGTGGTCTTGCTGGGGACGTTCGGGGTGCTGGCAGCGGCTGGGTTCTCCATCAATACGCTAACCATGTTTGCTATGGTGCTGGCGATTGGCCTGCTGGTCGATGATGCGATTGTGGTCGTCGAAAATGTGGAGCGGGTGATGCAGGAGGAAGGGTTGTCACCCAAGGAAGCAACGCGCCGTTCCATGGAGCAGATCACGGGGGCGCTGGTTGGCATTGCGCTGGTACTTTCTGCCGTGTTTGTTCCGATGGCGTTCTTCGGTGGTTCCACCGGCGTGATCTATCGTCAGTTCTCGATCACCATCGTATCGGCCATGGCGCTTTCTGTGCTGGTAGCCCTGATCCTGACACCGGCCTTATGTGCCACGCTGCTCAAACCGCATACCCCAGGGCATGCTGAAAAACGTGGCCTGTTTGGCAAGTTGTTTGGTCGATTCAATCGCGGGGTTGAGCGGACCACCAAGCTCAATCAATCGCTGGTGCAACGCATGCTCAATCGCCTGGGCCGCTATGGCATTGTCTATGGCCTGATTGTCGCCGCCATGGGCGCGCTGTTCACGCTGCTGCCTTCTTCTTTCCTGCCGGAGGAAGATCAAGGCATTCTGTTTACCCAGGTGATATTGCCTTCAGGCGCTACCACCGAGCGTACCCAGGCTGTGCTGAAGCAGGTCGAACGGCACTTTCTTGAAGATCAGAAAGAAGCGGTTAACTCGGTGTTTACCGTGTCCGGCTTCAGTTTTGCCGGTAGTGGGCAAAACAACGGCATCGCCTTTGTGAGCATGAAGGACTGGTCTCAGCGCAAGCGCCCTGATCTCAAAATACAAGCCGTGGCGGGAAAAGCCATGGGCTATTTTTCGCAAATCCGCGAGGCGATGGTATTCGCCTTTATTCCGCCAGCTGTGGTTGAGCTTGGCAATGCCACCGGCTTTGATATGCAACTGCAAGACCGTGCTGGCCTGGGCCATGAAGCGCTCATGCAGGCACGCAACCAGATGCTGGGCATGGCATCGACCAACCCGGCGCTGGTGGGGGTTCGTCCTAACGGCCAGGATGATTCGCCAGAATACAAGCTGGATATTGACCGGGCCAAAGCTAATGCACTGGGTATTTCGCTGGCCGATATCAATTCTCTGCTGTCGACCGCCTGGGGCAGCTCGTATGTGAACGATTTCATAGACCGCGGCCGTATCAAGCGGGTTTACCTGCAAGGCGATGCCTCTGCCCGTATGGACCCAAAGGACTTTGATAAATGGTTCGTCAAGAACGCCAGTGGCGAGATGGTACCGTTCTCCTCCTTCGCCACCGCGCACTGGGCCTACGGATCGCCCCGGCTGGAACGTTATAACGGCTTGTCCTCCACCGAGATCATGGGCTCGCCTGCACCCGGGCACAGCACCGGTGAAGCCATGGCCATCATGGAGTCGCTGGCAAGCAAATTGCCGCCTGGTATTGGTTACGAGTGGACCGGGCTTTCTTATCAGGAACGCATGACGGGTTCGCAGGCACCGGCGTTATATGCCTTGTCCTTGCTCATCGTGTTCCTGTGTCTTGCGGCACTGTATGAGAGCTGGTCGATTCCGTTTTCCGTCATGCTGGTGGTGCCGCTGGGGGTGGTGGGCGCGCTGATTGCCGCTTCCCTGAGAGGGCTTTCCAATGATGTGTATTTCCAGGTCGGGCTGTTGCTGACGATAGGGCTGTCTGCCAAAAACGCCATCCTGATTGTGGAGTTTGCCAAGGAGCAAATGGAGCAAGGCCGCGAGATGGTGGACGCCGCGCTGGAAGCCTTGAGATTGCGTTTCCGGCCGATTGTGATGACCTCGTTTGCCTTCATTCTCGGGGTATTGCCACTGGCGGTCTCCAGCGGCGCAGGCTCAGGTGCGCAGAATGCGCTGGGTACCGGCGTAATCGGCGGCATGCTGACGGCCACCGTGCTGGCCGTGCTGTTTGTGCCCCTGTTCTTTGTGGCGGTACTCCGCGGTGTTCAACGCTTAAGCAAGCGTAGTAAAAAGGAAGAATGAAAATGAACAAGCATCGTTATCCTCTTGCCATCATGACCCTGCTATTGGCAGGGTGCATGAATTTGCAGCCAAAATACGAGAAGCCAGCCGCGCCTATTCCTGCCCAATGGCCGACCACGGCGGATGCCGTGCAGAAGCAGACCGGCGAATCCGCCGTGTTGGGCTGGGAACAGTTCTTTACTGATCCAGATCTGAAAAAACTGATACGGCAGGCGCTGGAAAACAATCGTGATCTGCGCGTGAGCAGCTTGAACATCGAAAAGGCACGTGCTCAGTACCAGGTGCAGCGCGCTGATCTTTTCCCCAAGATCAATGCCACAGGCAGTGGTACCAATCAGCGTACGCCCGCCGCTGCATCGACCACGGGCGCAACATTGCTGACCCACCAGTATTCGGCCAATCTCGGCTTCTCGTCTTACGAGCTGGATTTCTTTGGCCGCGTGCGCAGTCTGCGTGACCAGGCGGTGTATCAGTATCTATCCACCGAAGAAGCCAAGCGCAGTGCGCAAATTACGCTGGTGGCCGAGGTGGCAAACGCCTACCTCACCATGGTGGCCGATATGGAAAGCCTGGCATTGGCGCAGGAAACCTTGCGCACCCAGCGCACTTCCTACGACATGACCAAGCGTCAGCTGGAGTTTGGCAGTGTCACCGAGCTCACGCTGCGCCAGGCGGAAACCAGTGTGGAATCGGCGCGGGCCGATGTTGCCAAATACATGACCCAGGTGGATCAGGACAGAAATGCCCTGGTGTTGCTGGTGGGCACGACGCCCGAGGTCAATCTGGACGAGAAGCGCTCGCTGCAGGCCGTATCGCAAATCGCGACGCTACCAGATGGCCTGCCTTCCACCGTGTTGCAGAATCGTCCCGATGTGCTGGAAGCCGAGCGTGACCTGCAAGGTTACAACGCCAATATTGGCGCTGCCCGGGCTGCGTTTTTCCCTACGATTTCCCTAACGGCCAGCGCGGGACTTGCCAGCAATGAACTGGGCAGCTTGTTCAACGGCAGCAACAGAGCCTGGAGCTTTTCTCCGCAAATCGTGCTGCCTATCTTCAATGCCGGGCTGAATAAAGCCAACCTCAAGGTAGCGGAAGTCAACCGCGACATCAGCGTGGCGCAGTACGAAAAAGCCATTCAGACCGCGTTCAAGGAAGTATCTGACTCGCTTGCCCAGCGCGCCACACTCGAAGAGCAATTATCAGCACAGACCGCGCTGGTGAATGCAACGGAAAGAAGCTTTACGCTCTCGCGCCTGCGCTTTGAGAAAGGCCTGGATAACTACCTGACCGTGCTGGATGCGCAACGCAGCTACTATTCGGCGCAGCAGAATCTCATCACCGCGCGCCTGTCGGATGTTTCCAACCACGTCACGCTTTACAAGGTGCTGGGAGGCGGGGCGTTCTGATTTCTCGGCTGGCGCCGCCAGCGCCGCCGAGCACGATAGTCCTGTCTGCTTACTCAAATTGGCGCTTCAATATAGTGTCTGCTCCAAGCCGCGATCATCTCGGCGATAAACTCGGCATCCACTTTGTTTGTCACCAGGTGGTCCGCCTGCCCGAGTGAAATGAAACTCTTGGGGTGTGCCGCGGCCTGAAACAGGGCACTGGCATGCCCGATGGGGACGGTATGGTCGTCGGGCGCATGCATGATCAGCAGCGGTTTTTGCAGCCGCCTGACCTGGTGCAACACTTGGTGCTCCTGCACGTCATTCAGAAATTGCTTTCTGATATGAAAAATACGTCCTTCCAGGTTCACATCCGCCTCGCCCTCTCGTTCAATCACCTGCAGGCTTGCCGGCCCGATCAACTCCAGCATATGGCGCGGATCGCTGGGCGAGCCGATGGTGACATAGCCTCTGGCTTCCGGCAGGCGCGATGACGCGGCGAGGACAGCCGTACCGCCAAGGCTGTGGCCCATCACCAGGGCAGGCGCCTGATAATGGGTGCGCAACCAATCGGCTGCATCCACCACATCCTGAATGTTGGATGAAAAATTGGTATCGGCAAATTCGCCTTCACTGGCGCCTATGCCGGCAAAATCAAACCGCAGCACGGCAAATCCCTGGGCTACCAGGCCTCTGGCAATACGGCTGGCGGCCAGCACATCCTTGCCGCAGGTAAAGCAATGGGCAAACAGCACGGTGGCCCGATAGGCTTCATCGGGAAGATCAAGCCGGGCAGCAAGGGAAATGCCGCTGCTTGCGGGAATCTGGATGGGGATGGTTTTCATGATGGTCTCCCGCGTCCCTCCCCCGGCCTGACATTTGCCGGCCGGGTGGGGATCGTGGCGGCTTTACCGCTCGATGTTGCGCATTTACAGATCCACGACTGGAAAATCGATATCGGTCGCGGCAATGTGATTGGTGTAATTGGTCAGGGTATTCAAGGCCACATGTGCCAGCACTTCGATGATCAAGGCATCGCTCAGGCCTTCTGCCCTGGCAGCATTGAATTCCTCATCGCTGAGCAGACCGCGCAGCGTGACAACCTTGACCGCAAACCGGGCCAATGCATCGTTCAATGCATCTTCCGAGCTGCCGTTGCGGGCTTTCTTGATGGCGTCCGGATTCAATCCCGCACCCTTGGCCATCAAGCTATGGGCCGACAGGCAATACTGGCAGCGATTAGCCTGACCAATCGCCAAGGCCAGTACCTCACGTTGCGCGGCGGTCAGTTGCCCATGGGTCAGGGCCGTCGAAAACGCGAGGTAGGCGTCGAGCACAGCGGGCGATTGGGCAAAGGTGGCATACAGATTGGGCACCATGCCAATTTTGGCTTTGACGCGCTCAAAAGTGGTGCTCAAGGGAGCAGGGGCTTCGTTACGGTTAACAGCTGGAATGCGGGCCATGATAAATCTCCTTTTGGTGAATGGTGATGCGCTTTGTGCGCTGGAGACATCATGCGATACTCAGCCATGCCATTGGTATCGACTATTTAACCGAAAGTATCGTTATGGATCAGCTTGCTCCCCTGCTACGGCAGATCAACCTCACGGCCCAGTCTTTCCATAGCGGCGAGTTGTGCCAGCTGGTGGCCTTTGACGAAAACGCGGGGTATATCCATATTCTGAAGTCGGGCAAGGTCACTATGTCGGTGCGCAATGGGCCTTCCCACTACATCGAAAAACCCAGCGTCATCTTCTTCCCCAGAACCTGCCCGCATAGTCTGGTCCCCGACGGCGATAACGCCGAGTTGCTGTGTGCCTATGTCGACCTCGGTGCCAAGGTCGGCAGTCCCCTTGCGTTATCCCTACCAGAAGCCATCATCCTGCCCATGGATGAAATGGGCCTGATCAAACCGACGCTGGAGTTGCTCTTCAGCGAAGCCGCACATGAGAATTTTGGCCGACAGGCAGCGCTGGACCGGTTAATCGAGTATTTCCTAATACAGATGCTGCGGCACGTGATCGCCATGGGTCAATTGAATGGCGGCATTTTCGCCGCCCTGGCCGACGCGCGTTTAAAACACGCCGTGACCGCCATGCACGAGCGCCCCGGCCACCCCTGGACCCTGGATGAGCTGGCCGATATTGCCGGTATGTCGCGCGCAAGGTTTGCGGTCAATTTCCGCGAGACCGTCGGCGTCACGCCGCTGGATTACCTCACCAACTGGCGCATGTCGGTAGCCCAGAACATGCTGAAAATCGGCCGCCCGATCAAAGCCGTCGCCGCTGCCGTTGGCTATCAGAGCCAGGCCGCATTGGCGCGTGTGTTTGCCAAGCGCATCGGCGTTGCGCCCACGGAGTGGTTGAGGCAGGTGGAGCTGGATTGAGTGCAGAGATGGAAGATGTTTTGAGGATGATTGGCAGGGCAGCGCATGCCGAAGAGTTGCTGCTATTCTCTGTGCCTTTCCCCTTCAATTGACTCGCGCTATAAACGCATCAACCAACATGGATGACGTATAAATGAACCGGATTTTGCTGCTGATAGGTGCCCTGCAGGGCTGGGCGTTGTGGGGCTTATGGAAAGCGCGGGAGCTTAAAACCTGGCCTTCTGTCGATCCCATCAGTGAGCGGATGCTGTTGTATGTCAGTCTTGCCCTGCCATTTGCCTATTACCTGTCTGAAAACCTGTCCCTGCCGGGCAAGCGGCGACGGACCGCTCTGCTGGTTGGCATAGCGGTGGCGTTTGCCTTACTGGGCGCCTACAGTGGCTGGGCTGACTACATACAGGTAGCTGACCTCGGACGCGAGTTTCCCGTCCGGCCGCTGGATTTCCTTGCGGCAGGGATACTGGGCTTCATCCTGATTCCTCTCATTGCCCATTACGAGGGGGCGCCTACGCGCTGGTCTTATCACGCACTGTTTGAGACGGCCTGGCGCAATGGTTTGATGTTTTCTTATGCCGGCCTGCTGACCGGCGTGTTCTGGATTGTGTTGTATGCAGGCGCCATGCTCATGAAGAGCATCGGGCTTGATTTCGTACAAGAGCTGATAGAGAAATCCATCTTCGCAATCCCGGTCACTGGCATTGCCTTTGCAGCAGCATGCGCCCTGACTCTGGCCAAGACCGACTGGATCATCACCCTGCGCAGGTTTTGCCTTTCCGTGTTTGCCTGGCTGCTGCCCCTGTTGCTGATGTTCAGTCTGATGTGGGCAATTGCCTTGCCACTCACCGGTCTGGCCCCTTTGTTCAAGACACGTAATGCCGCCTTTATCCTGCTCTGGTTTATTGCCTTGTCGGTTGGGTTTGCCAACGCCGCTTATCAGGAGGGCAAGGAGGAGCAGCCCTATGGCCGAAGGCTGAGTCGCTTGCTGGAGTTCGCCTGGCTCAGCCTCGTCGTGCTGGTGGTGATCGCCTGGCTGGCGATCAAACAACGTATTGCACAATATGGCTGGACGGAAGACCGCGTCTGGGCGACCTTTATTCTCGTGCTCGCCACGATTTACACACTGGGCTATGCCTATTCATTGCGCCGCCGCCAAGGCTGGCTGGGCAATATCGGCAATACCAACATAGCAACGGCGCTGGTGATGATGGCAGGGCTTGCATTGCTGCTCAGCCCTATCGCGGATGCCAGGCGCATCGCCGTTAACAGCCAGATGAACAGGCTGCTGAGTGGTTCGGCGGACAGCATAGACTATGGTTATCTGCGCTGGCAGGCGGGACGTTATGGGCTGGATGCTCTCAAGACACTGGCGGCTGGTATTGAGCACAAGGATAAAGCCATTATCGCCACCAAGGCGAGCCAGTCCCTGAAGCAGACCGAGCGCTATTCGGCGGTGGATGCGCCGAACAGCCTGACCTTGGATCAGCTGCGCCTGCGTTTCCGGGTGCTGCCGCAGGGCGAAGTGGCGGATGAGGCCTTGCTCAAGACCATACAGTCAGCGACGCGCTGGGATGAGCAGCGTTGTCTGGAAACCAGTGCGCAATGCTTCATCTGGATGGTGGACCTCAATGGGGATGGCGTACGTGAGGCGGTGATCGTGCAGGAAAAAACCGCGCCATGGGCAGGGCAGGCTTATTTCTATCAGGCCATGCCTACCGGGCAATATCAGTACGCTGGTGTAATCAATTTCCGCAAAGCCGGCGACGCTAACCATGTGGATCAGGTATTGAAAGATATAGCGCTCGGCAAGACCAGAGTGATACCGCCGCGTTTCAATGATATTGAGGTAAATGGTCAGCGGTTTAGCGTGCAGGAGGAGCTTTAGTAATGGCAGGCTTGCTGATCGCTGTTGATTACGCCCTGCCCTATCCAGAGCATCGCAAGTCCGTTATCCGCGTGTGACATTGCCATTTGCCACCGGCTTAAAGTAACTGCTCATCACAAACTCATAATGCTGCGGCCGGATGTAAAACACGGAGTGGTCGCAGCAGTCTTCATTGGCTAAATACGATAACCGCCGCATCACCAGCAAAGGCATGCCGCTGGAGATTTTCAATATGTCGGCGAGCTCTTTATCGGCGGACTGCGCGCTGATGCCGATATCTGCCCGCACCACCCGCAAGCCGGTGAGGGATTCCAGGATGGCATAGGTAGGCTGCTGCTCGGTTTCCTCCCAGCTCAGGCTGTCCACTTCTACTGGCAGATAACTTCTGCCCAGGGCGACCGGCTCGCCGTCCACCACATGCAGGCGTTCCAATAGCAGGCTTTTTTCCATATTCACCCCAAGTGCGCTGCGCACATTGTCAGGGGTGTTGACGATATGGCGGACGATCAGGCGCATCTCGGGATTCAGCCCCTGAATGCGCAGCGACTCATGAAAGCTGCGCAGCGTGTCCAGCCCATGGCGCAGCTGTTTGCCGGCAACAAAGGTCCCCTTGCCCTGCTTGCGTTCTACTACGTTTTCTTCCGCGAGCCTATCCAGCGCCAAGCGCACGGTGACGCGACTGACGGCAAAGCGCTTGCAAAGCTCGGCCTCGGAGGGCAGCTTGCCGGAGGGGTCGTACAGGCCGCGGCTGATTTCTTCATGCAAGAGCGATGAAATTTGCAGATACAGCGCAGCCGCATTTTCGCGAGCGAGAGTAGAAGGCAAAGGTTTCAATGGGGTGATCTCAATTCATTGGGTCTATGAGTGCAAGGCCTGCATCCTATATCGCATATTACTCAAATGCAGCAAAGTTAAATTACTTATAACAATATAAGTTATAAATATTTTATTCATCTTGTATTAACTTGTATTATTCGCTTGAATTTTACAGAGTTGATCGTAGATGACACACCATAAGGGCCCGGGCACGGCCAATTTGCAGGCGATTCCGCGTATTGCAGCGACCTTGTCGGTGGAGGATATTCATTTTTCCTATCCGAACGGGCATGAGGTTTTTCGTGGATTTTCGTTAGAGGCGAAACCAGGCGAATTCATCGTATTGCTGGGGCCATCAGGTTGCGGCAAGACCACTTTGCTCAATTTGCTGTCTGGCTTTCAGAAACCTGGCGCAGGCGCCATCACCATTAACGGTGTGCCTGTGCGCCCGGAAATGCCTGAACTCGGGTACGTCTTCCAATCTCCCCAGCTGTTTCCGTGGTTGAGCGTGCTGGAAAATGTGCGCTTTGGCTTGCGCATGCAAAAGGGCCTTAGCGCCCAGCAGCAAACGGAAAAAGCGTTGCATTATCTTGCGCTGGTAGGTCTGGATGCCGCCGCCGACAAGTTGCCGTACCAGCTTTCCGGGGGCATGCAACAGCGGGTTTCGCTGGCTCGCGCTCTGGCGCTGGAGCCTGCCTTGCTGCTGATGGATGAGCCTTTTGCCGCGCTGGATGCCATCACCCGCAACAACCTGAATGAAGAGACCCTGCGCTTGTGGTCCGAGCTGGGCCAGACCGTGGTCTTCATTACCCACGATATTGATGAAGCCATTTTTCTGGCGGACCGGGTCGTGGTGCTGCAGCTGGCGCCCGGGGGCATACACAGCGAGCTGGCGATAGATCTGCCTCGTCCGCGTACCCATCTCGACACACGCAAACTTCCTCGTTTTATTGAATATCGGACCATTCTGATGGAAAGAATTGCCGATGTGGTCCATGCCAACTTGCGTGTTGCTTAACCATTACCTGCCGACTAGAAAACACTAAACATGAACAAGAAAACCGTTATTAGCCGTCTGCTTATCCTCACCGCCTTCTCCCTCTCGGCTTTTTCCGTTGCAGCAGAGGAAAAACCGCTGCGTATAGGCTGGGTGTATGCCATGGCCAATGCGCCTGCCGTCATCGCCGAGAAGAAAGGCTTTTATGCGCAAGAGGGGCTCAACGTCGAAAGCAAGCCATTTACCGATGGCCCATTGTTGCAGCAAGCGGTGGCAGCGGGCGATCTCGATGTGGCCTATGTCGGTTCGCCACCGGTCTACCATTGGTTTTCGCGCGGGCTTAAAAGCAAAATCCTGGCGCAGGTGAATTATGGCCAGGCCGCGGTGATTGCCAATACAAAAAGCCCGATCACCAGCGTGGCTGATCTGCGCAACAAAAAGCTGGCCGGGGTGGCAAAAGGCAGTGGCATGGATGTGCTGCTGCGCGGTTATGTGCTGAAAGAAAAGGCCAAGCTGGACCCTGATCAGGATCTCACCATCGTCGCCATGCCGCCCGGCAATATGAATGCCGCCCTGGAGCATGGTGATGTGGATGCCGCCTTTTCCTGGGAGCCTTTTGTCAGCCAATCTCTGTTGCGCGGCAGCAGCAAGCTGATTCTGGATGTGAACAAGGACCTGCCGCAATACCCGTGGTATGTGATCATCGGCGTGCCAAAAACGCTGCAGGACCGGCCTGACGATGTCGTGAAATTGCTGCGCGCGCATCTCAAGGCCATCGCTTTCCTGCAGGCACATCCTGATGAATCCAACCAGATCATTGCCGAAGCTTTCAAGCTGGAGCCTGTGCAGGGCGCTGATGGCAAGACAGTGAAGCCGGAAGAGATTGTGAAAGAGGCGCGCAAGCGCATGGGCTGGTCGGCCCGCCTGGATGCTGCTGACCTGCAGTTTATCCAGCGCCTGATGGATTATTCCGCATCTTTGGGCTTCATCAGCAAGCCGCTTAAGGTGGAACAGGTGGTAGAGACTTCTTACCTGCAAAAAGCCGAGCAATCCTTGCGGTAATTGACGATGCGCCTTTTAGAAAAATTCAACTGGAGCTGGGCTTCGCTACCTTTTCTGCTGCTGTGCTGGGTCATCGTGGCGAGCCGTTTCCCCTCGTACATTCTGCCGCAGCCATGGGAAGTCATGGCCGAAGCGCAGCGCTGGATAGCCGATGGCAGCCTGCTAAAGCATCTCAAAGCCAGTCTGCTGGAAGAAGCCGGTGGTTTCGGGCTCGCTACTCTTGTCGCCCTGCTGCTGGGGACGGCGGCGGGGCTGTTCCATCGCTTTCGCGATTTCATTTCGCCGCTCAATAGTTTGTTCATGGCGATACCCCCCGTGGCCTGGGCACCGTTGACCATGATTGTTTTCGGCCTGGGCTACTGGTCCATCGTCATGGTGATTTTTATTGCTGCCGTGTTTCCCATGGCCATCACCATGCAAGAAGGCATACAAAGCATACGCAATGGTGAGGTGCGCGCCGCCCGCACGCTGGGTGCTACGCCACTGCAGCTGATCGCCCATGTTTACCTGCCCGCTTCGCTGCCCTTTTTAACTGCGGCTTTGCGCATTGGCTTTAGTCAGGCCTGGCGTGCCCTGGTGGCCGCGGAAATGATAGGCGCCTCCAAAGGCATAGGCTGGATGGTGTCCATGGGCGGGCAAATCGGCAATACCAATCAGGTGTTGCTAGGGATTGTCATGATCGGGCTTATCGCCTGGCTGATGGAGAGCCTGGTATTCAAACGATTGGAAAAGCACTACCAAACCTGGCGTGCACATTAAAGGACTATCGTGAAAACTTTTGATCCAAAAACAGAAGCGGGCGTATACATTGCCCCTCAAGGGCTGTATGAGCGCAACAAAGGCAAGCCTTTCCTGGGCAGCCTTAACTGCAACCGCCGCGAGATTGTGGCGGGCGAGTGGACAGAGCTGCAGCTGATCTATGAAGTGGGCGCATCTGGCTTGGCCGATGGCGCCTGGCTCAAACTGGCCTTCAAGTTTTATTCGGACTGGGCCTTGTTTCAGACCAGTGACCCCAAAGCCGCTAACTATGTCTCGGCGGAATATCACGCTGGTGAACTGGTACCCGGCCAAAGCCCGGCAACCGTGCAAGCGCTCAAGGTACGCTTTGACCAGAAAGGGCATGAGCGGCCGTTTCAGAAAACCGTGATCGTGGATATTGTCGATGGTTATTTGAACCCTGGCGACCGCATCGTCATCCGTCTCGGCGACCGCCGCCAGGGTGGCCCTGGGACGCGCGTGCAGAGTTTTGTGGAAAAGGATTTCCAGTTCCGGCTCTTTATTGATCCCCTCGGCAGCTCTAAATTTGCCGAAGTCCCCGGCGATGTTTTGCTGGATATTATTCCCGGCGAGCCCTCGAGCCTGCAGGTGGTGGCCCCGCGCCTGGTCAACAAGGACGAGCCGTTTGACATTATCGTGCGGGCGGATGATGCCTGGGGCAATACCTGCCGGCAGCTACCTTTGTCCGGGCAAGTGCAATTGCAAGGGCCGGATCATGACATCCGTACCTTGCCATTTACCCTGGCCGAGCAGGGCTGGGCGGTGGTGCGACTCAGCGATCTCAAGCTCGAAACTCCCGGCGAATGGACAATAAACGCCACGGTGGAAGATAACCGCGTGGCGGCGGCCAAGTCCTATGTGAATATCTCCGCTGAGGCCGGCACCCTGCGTCCGCTCTATGCCGATCTGCATGTGCATTCGGATGATACGGTGGGCACCAACGATACGCTCTACAACCTGAGCTACGGGCGCGATATTGCCGGGCTCGATGTGCTGGGCTATACCGCCAACGACTTCAATATTACCGAGCAGCGTTGGGATAAAGCCGTGGCCCTGATCCACAGCCTGAACGAACCCGGGCGCTTTGTGTGCTACCCCGGCACCGAATGGTGCGGCAACTCCTGCGCCGGCGGTGACCGCAATATTGTCTTCCTGCGCGATGGCAAACCGCTGTTCCCTTTTGATGAACAGGGCCGCATGGTCAGGTCATTCGAGTGGAACGAATTTACCCAGGGCACCCTGAAGCCGGGGGCCTGGCCGGTGGATGATCTGTATGCGGCATATGCCCATGATCCGGAAGGCCATCTGATGATGCCGCATGTTGGCGGACGTCGCTGCAATCTGGATTGGCACCACCCCGAACTGGAGCGCCTGATCGAAGTCAGCTCTGCGTGGGGACAATTTCACTGGGTGTACGCGGAAGCGTTGCAACGGGGTTACCGCGTAGGCGCAGCCGCCAATAGCGATGAGCACCAGGGCCGCTGCGGCGGCGGAGTGCCCGCAACAGCGGTGTTTGGCTCGCGCGGCGGCTTGACCGGCGTGCTGGCGGACGTATTTGACCGTGAAGGTGTTGCCAAAGCCTTGCGCGCGCGTCACACCTTTGCCACCACCGGCGAGCGCAGCTTTGCCCGCTTGCGCCAGGGTGAATACCTGATGGGCGATGCGTACAAAACCAATCCTTCCATTCCGCTGGAATACCAACTGCTGGGCGACAGCGGCTGGGAAGAAGTCAGCCTGTATAACGGCGACCACTGCATCTGGACACGCAATCTGCATGAAGAACTCGGATTCGCGACCAGCCGCATCCGCATCAAATTAGGCGGCGCGCGAATTAAGGATCGCTATCGCGGCGCCTACTGGACCGGTGAGATCGCGATCAGCGGCGCGGTGATTCAGGATTTCACCGCCTTTGGACTGGACCATCCCGAGCAAGCCTGCTGGCGCGAAAATGCCACCACCATCGGTTTTCGCACCGACACCAACGGCGACAGCGATACCATCGAAATTCAGCTTTCCCAGCTGCAGGGGTGCCAGATCACTTTTAGCTCACGGATAGATAGCTACATCAAAGTCGGCGACCCGTTAATCCCCCAATCCTATGTGCATGCCCCCGAGGTGGCTCTGGCACTGAATGGCGATGACTTGTTGACCAGATCAGCCCTTGTGAAGGAATTGCCAGGCGCGGAGTTGCAAGTGGTGATAGAGCGGGTGACGGATAAAGGCCTGCCGCGGGAGTTGTCAGGAAGAATACAACTTGCTGCCCTTAATCTCGATCACGGCCGCGAACATCCGCTGTTTATTACCGCCAGGCAGCGTGATCAGTCGCGGGTGTGGACGTCGGCATTGTTTGTGGGTTTTTGAAGCAGCACACGATGAGTCTGCTTATGTAGAGGGGATCGATTAGCGAATATGTCCGGCAAATTAGGCCTCACGCCTAGACCTTGATATTTACGATGGGCATTCAAGGGCTGGGTGTTAACTTGATGTAGGAACAATAATCACCCAGCCGCGTGACTCAGGCTCTGCACTCTTTCTGCAAATCGGCGGCGAGCTGGCTCAGAAACCGAGAGACAGTAATATTGAAGGTGGTGACATATTCACTATCGGTGTTAGCCCAGTTTGATTTGGTGCCGATAACACGGTAGCTATGCTTGAATATGCCCCCTGAAGGCGTTTGCAAAGAGGTATTGACGACGAGCGTACCGTACATGTTCATGCTGTGGTACCAGAGATAAAGTTTATCCAGTTCCGCGCTCAGCAGATTGCCATTCACCGATGCGGAATTTTCATCCACCAGGCTTGTTTTGATGCCTAAGCGATTAAGATCCATTAACGCTTGTTGCAACCAAAGCGTTGCAGGCTCCTTGCTGATGATGGGGTTGTCGCGGAATGTCGTACCCAAAGTTTCCTGATTACGTCTGGCATCCTGAGGCGCTTTAATCAGAAGCGTACACTCGGATTGAGCATGTGGCTTTTCGTTTGGTGCAGTTTCTGCCTGAAAACGAAGATCGATAAAAGACTCGTCTTTAGCATGGCCCGCAATGGGTAAAAGGATACAACAAGCCGTGACCAGAATGGAGAGTAGTTTCATTGATGTTGCCCTCTTAGAATGGAGTAGATAAAAGAGCACCAGTATCGGCGCGGATGACTTGTCTGTTTGCGCTTTTCTCGGTGATGTTACCTTTGAAAACCCAAGGGAAAAATGCGGGCGCGGTGTAAGTCACTTTTTCTTTTGCGGCTGCGTTCGCAAATACTGCCTCATTGGCTGGCGCCGATAAATCTTGCTGTAATAATCTGCCCAGCTCTACGCCACTTTGGGTGAAGGCCTGACTCAGCAGTTCCCCATTGTTTGCAGCCCATGCCTCCAGAGGCGCTGTCTCACTCACAGGGGCCGATACAAACATAAAACTGTTTTTGTAGATGGGTTCTGGAGCATTCTTGTTGAACAATGCAGTATCAGCTCCCACTACGATCTGTCGAAGATTCGGCGAAAATTCATAGGCAATACGAATCGTCATGAACGCATTATCGTTAGTGAGAGTTGCTTTATTCGCATCTTTCATCGCAGAGGAAACTCCTCGCGTGGACATGGATATCTCCATATTTTTCAGAGTGACCTGTTGTTTGAATTCCTGATTAAATGCTTGCCCAAAAATGGCTCTGAAATCTACCTGTTTTGTTTTGTCATAAAAAGATGACGAGAGATTTTCCAGGGCACTTTGTCTCGAGGCAGAGATAGCACCATCAATCAATGCCGGGATCAGGCCATATCCCACAGCAGGGGAAATGTTCGAAGGCTCGGCCCGGACTATGATTTCATCCGAAGGGATGGATAACACCACTTTGGTTGATGTGATGTTTGCTGAAGCTTGCGGAGGCAAGCTTGTGCGAGCAACAGTGCTGCACCCGCTAAGGTGGACGATCAGACTTGCGAAGATGACGAAAATAAACGAATTCGGCCTGTAGACAGCCTTGATAGACAGTGACATGCATTTCCCCGATAACAAGTGAAACAAAGGTTTTTGTTGTAAATATCAAACTGGCACATAGATGTGCTCTGGTTCATATTGTGCCTTAAGCTTGCAGTAAGCAGAATCTCTTTTTTTGCTTGATTGATCAAGTTACAGATGGCTTTCGCCCGCATCCTGATATCAATGCTTTCGATGTTGCCCAACGCGCTGGCCGGGGTATTGTGCGGCAGAAGGACCGCAGTTTTCAGGTAATTATTTATCCTCTCCTGGTGGAGTTCGAGGTTGGCTTCTAGGGGTGGTTTTAGAGAGGTTGATCAGTGAACTGCTGACCACTTCGACAATAAACGCGCGCATGGTGGGGTTCCAGATGTCGTTGTGGCCGGACATGACGCCTGCCGAGGTGCGGATATTCAGAATCGGGCTGCCGATGGGGACTTTGCCTTCCTCATAACTGCCTTTGGGCAGGTAGGGGTTACCGTCAACATTGCTGCAGTCGTTTGGATTGTCACAGCGAGTCAGCAGCATGGGTTTTGCCACTAGCTCTTCGCGCAGGCCCTGCTTGATCTGCATATTACGTATTTCATCGAAGCAGTATTTGTTGGCGGGCAAGCCGACATTCACCGCGTTTCGGTCAACCGGCTCCGCAGCACCTTGAGTCTGGCATTCCTGCCCTGGTTTGAGCGTGACCAGGCTATGCGTGATGAACGGCACATAATGCCCAACTGCCGTGGTGTTCAGGGCACGCTCTTCGGCGGAGTGGTAATCCCAGAATAAAGTAGACAGTGTGCGCCCGGCCTTGAACAAATGCCGTGTCGGCGTATCGGCCTCGGAGGTGACTATCATCAGCATGGGGCGCGTACTTTGCTGATATTCCTCTTTCGACCAGGCAATATCCAGCAGGGGTTTCAGCTTCATCGCTTCAAACGCGGGGTTGATCAGCACCACCATATCCCCGATGGGGTGCAATGGATCATTCGCGGTGAGCTTTTCCACAAAGTGATGATGCAGCGTGGAGTAGGTGACTGCGCCGCCAAAGCTGTGACCGATGATCACCAGACGCGATTTTCCGGCACGCTTGGGGGCATAGCGAAACTCATCCAGCTTCACAAAAAGCTCCTGCAGGCCGCCGTCGCCTACGGCATGGGCGACATTCTTGCGGTCCCAGAAAGTGAGGTTGTTCAGGTAATCAACATTGATCGATTCGCCGCGCCATCCTACATAAATCCCCACCACCGGCCTGGCCTTGGCACCGTAGACTTTCTTCTCCAGCGCGGCAATTTCGGAGAGGGCGTCATTCGCAAATGCAAGCAGGTTGCCATCCTCTTTACTGGCGTTGTGGTGCCAGCCATGCGTAAACACCACGATGAGCGGCGGGCCTTCCTCGGCATCCTTGAGCGTCAGTTGCGCCATCAGGTCTTCCAGTTGGCGGCGATTGAAAAGATTGCCGTACTCGTCAAACTCCACCACCCCAAGATAGTAGTGGCTGTCAGGCGCGGAGATCGTGCGGGTTTCGGTAGCTGGGGTAGCGGGAGTGGGAAATCCGGCATCGCCGGGTGTCAGAAGCTTATGGCTAACCTGGCTGGGGCAGCTTACCCCGTTTGCCGCAAAGTTTTCTTTCTGATCACACTTCACCGTCCAGTAAGGGTCCGCGGGGGCGCATGCTGTCAACATCACTATGTACGTTAGCCATAATACGGTTTTCAGATAACGCATATTTCCCCCTTTGAACCAATCGCTGGATGAAGTTGCAGGTTAATTTGACATATTAATTCAGTATAATCATTGGAGCATTAAATGGAATGTTCCATAAAATTTATAACTAATAGGGGGTTGATATGAAAAAAATATTCCTGGGAATTCTGGTTGTTATTAGCTTTTTGTGGACCTCGGTTGCTTCTGCGATTACGTTCTCTTCCGTCAGCGCTGATTACAATTCTGCTTCTGTAAGCGACGGTGTGACCTATAACAATTACTACTATGGTGCTGATGCCTTACCAATTGCTCCCACCATAGGTACACATCTTGTATCTTCTCTGAGCTTTAGTAGTTTGGTTACGTCAACATTTACAGGGCTTGTTGGCGTTGCTGGCGTTACTGATTGGAGCCTTCAAACGGGTTCTATCACTCTGAATTCTAGTAACTCCACTCTTGTTTATGGCCTATTTGGTTTTAATAACGGTCAATTGACCAGTGTTTTTACAGCGTTCTCACAAGACCATTCATTGCCGCTTTGGGTAGATTTGTCTCTTTCTTATAGCAACGTTTTTATTACTGCAGAAGATAACAACATAGGAATCACGAAGTCAGGAGTTAATGGTGCTTGGGTTTCCTCGCAGGTTTCTGCCGTTCCTGAGCCATTTTCATATGCCATGCTGCTAACCGGTCTAGCTTTGGTCAGCGTTAGTGCTCGCCGCAAGCCTGATTAATAATTAAAACCACCAGACTCTGAAAAGGCCTTCATCAAGGCCTTTTTTCAGTTTTTATTTTTGCCTGGAAAGGTATACAAGTTAAGCGGTCAAAATTTGGAATTTACTGATTGGTTCAGTAGGTCAATCATAAGACGTGGGTTTTTTACTGGTAGATGCAAACCATAATGGGTGAGAACAGTCATGAAGGTCTGGCCAGCTAGGTTGCTTGCGATATTTTCATTTTTGGCGTTACTTCCGGCTACCATATTTCTTACTTCGGGCCTAATCTTCTTCATTGGAGCGATTAAGGCTATTTTCGATAACCAATTTTTCTTGTCAAA
>DATMSO010000091.1:0-7205 GCA_035565335.1 Methylovorus sp. | reverse complement strand
TGAAGCCCAGAGCCACGTGACCGACATCAGCGAGACCACGGCAGGACTGGCGCAAGCCCAGGCCCAGCATGCTGACCTGGGGCAGCTGGCCAGCCAGCATCAGGCGCAAGAGAACGACGACCAGCCCAGGGTCAGTGAACGACTGCAGGGGCAGAACGATGGCATGACCGGCAAGGGCCATGACGCAGCCAACACCGGCAACACAACCAACTCAAATGCAAACAGCGACACTTCATTCCCCGAACTGCAGCAACCGCACCTGTTACTCGCGAGTCCCGCCGGCATTGCCAGTACCACCCCCGGCAGCACGCATCAGCACAGTGGTGAAAACCATGCCATTACCACTGGGGCCAATATCAGCCTCAGTGCCAATCGCAGTTTGATAGGCAGCGTGCGCGAGGCGGTCAGGTTGTTTGCATATAAAGCCGGCATCAAGCTGATCTCAGCGCAAGAGAGTGTCGATATCCAAGCCCTGCAGCAGAGCATCCACATGGTGGCCAATATGGGCATTAGCCATACCGCAGAAAACATCACCTTCACCGCCAAGGAAGAAATCGTGGTGAACGGCGGTGGCAGCTACACCCGCTGGAGCGCCAGTGGCATTGAGAGCGGTACGGCGGGCACATGGCTGGTTCATGCCAACCAGCATGCGATGGTGAATGAGCCCAGGACATTGCCGGTCGTGATGCCAACCATACCCAGTGGTACGCCGCGCGTGCGCAGGCCTTTTTCAAAATAACCCAAGAGTCATCTCATGCTGATCAGCTACCCCTTTCTCACCGAGTCTACTCACAAAGACGACAGCGGCACCATCCGCTATGCCTTTGGCGGACACTATCCCGTAAACAGTTTCATGGAGTGGCACAACGGCATTCACCTTAATGCCCCGGTAGATGGCGACAAAGGCTATGCCCCGTTGCGTGCAATGGCCGATGGCAAGGTGATCTACATCGTAGCGCCTGATGCCAAACCCAGCACAAACGCCAACCACGCCCAGAACTACTGGGCTTACAGCGAGGGCCATCCGGAGTGGACAGACAAAGGCATGGTGATCATTGAGCACACGGCCGAGATAGGCGCACGCGAAGACAAGCCGGTGAGCTTTACGTTTTACAGCGTGTATATGCATCTGAAGACGCTGGATGTGAAGCCCGGGCAGCGGGTATACCGCAAAGACCGGATAGGGGAGGCCGGGCAGATATACAGCGAGCCTGCGCATGTGCATGTTGAAATCTGCATGGACGAGGCCAACTTGACCACGCTGCTGGGGCAGGCGCCCGATGCCTTGCCCGCCCTGGAAAAAGCGCCCACCCGCCATGGGCGTACCGATGTGGTGTTTGGCAGCACCTATGTGTATTTGCCTGCGGGTACGCCGGTGCATGCCACGCGGCCCGCAACCAATATCGGCACCGCCAAAGGGGCCACACTATCCGCCCCGCTGTGGGTGAAGCTGGATTACAAAGGCGATGCCCACCTGACCACCTATCACGCCACCGGCGAGCATGCTGGAGAAGTGATTGGCATACTGGCCGAGGCCAAGGCGGAATATGATCTGGCAGACAAGGCTGACAAACTGCATAAGAGCCTTAACGCCAGCCAGCAGGCACAAAGCAGCCCCAGTGCCTGGTATGAGGTGTTACGCTTTGGGCGGGTGCTGGGGCCAGACCCGCTGCCCGAAGGCGCCGAGCACTGGCGCTGTATTCATACGCCGCAGGGGCTGGTGTGGGCTAACCTTAGCGCACCGGGCACATTCCAGTTTAGCGATGCGGATTTCCCCGCCATCATGGGCTGGCAATGCATCAGCGATGACCACAAGCCCCTCGACCAGCGCTGCGATAGCGAAACCCTGCGCACGCTGTTTGCCCTACAGCAGCCTAAACTCACCGACCGCGAGCTGGCACTAAAGCCCACTGACGAAGGCATGCGCAAGCTGGCGAGCCCGATACTCACGCCCTCAGACCGCTTCGCCAACAAGCTCAAGCACCTGATCTGCAAATTCCCCAGCGAGTTTGACCAGGGCAACTTCGAAGATCGCTACGGCTATATCAAGGACTTGCCGTATTACAAAGACGATACCAGCGGCGATAGCTGGAAGGCACTCATGGCCCATATCAAAGCCCTTACCCGTACCGATTTGCCCGAGGCGTACAAAAACGCCCAATGGCACTTCCACCCAATTGCCTTTATCCAGCACATGCGGAAAAGCATGTGGCTGAGCGAGGGGGAATTCAAGCAATTGCTGCCCAGCCATGCCGTGCGCTCTGTCAAGGTGAAGGATGCCGATGGGCAAGAGCATCCGCGGGTGTTGTGGGAAGGGGTAACTGGTTGGGATAAGGCTTCCACCGGCAGGACTAATACGCTTGTTCACCGCATCCCCCTCAACCGCACCTTGTGCAAATACGGCTTGAATACCCCGCTGCGCATGGCCGCGTTTTTTGGCAACGCGGTGCAGGAGACGTCCTGGCTCTCCTCATTTTCTGAGAATGGTGCCTCCAACAAGTATTACACCCCCTGGCATGGGCGGGGCTTTTTGCAGCTAACGAACCCGGCCAATTATTTTGATTACTGGCGCTTCCGCGGACGCAAGGTGGATTCGGCGCTGGGGGCAAGGCTACAAGCTGCCTTTGATGACATGTACAAGCACAAGGTGAAGCAAGCGCTCAGGCTGCTGAAGGATGAGAATTTCCCGGAAATTCCTCAGCAGATAAAAGACTGGCGGGATGATCTTTTGGGCTCACCTGACAATTCCAGATTGGATTCTCTGCATGCCCCCTCTGACAGTGCAGGCTGGTATGCCGTGAAAAATCAGCTTCAAGAATATGCCGATGCTCCTCATGCACTAGAGCGCATCTTGGTCAACACCACCGACCTGAAAGGCAATCCCACTGGCAATCATGTTTATTACCGAAGCAACAGCTTTTGGCAGGTGTCAGCATCCGTCAACCGTCCTAATGTAAGAACCCGCTCTGACTACTCTGGATTGAATGGCTTCGACTCAAGATGCTCTGCCTATGGCGTCGCGCTGGCTGTGCTCACCGAAATGCGATTCCCGGATGCCAAGAGTAAACCGACGAACGAATACCCTGAAGGCTATACACCAAGGAGAGTGTCAAAGTGAAAAAGCCCCTTTCTTTTTTCATTTTGCTGATTGTTTCGTTTGTCGCAATAGCAAACGACAACACTCCTACTATTCGAGTCGAGACCAATCTGGGAGAGGGCTGCCATATTGCAGCAACTCTACCTAAGGGAGAGCGCAGCCGTATGGGTGGGCTGCGAGAGAAACAACTAGGAGGATTCCGCGTAGAGCCACTGCCTGCCAGCTGGAAGTCGAATATGGGGGAGATGTATTTTTCTCTTAGATGCCTAGATGCTCATGATTCAGACGTATCTGGCCCAAGACTACCGATTAAGTATGACCCGATTACCGATCATTGGGTAAAGGATATGAGTGGGTGGATAGCTAAAGCGAAGCAGTTACCAGATAAATACGATCGAGAGTTTGAACTTGCCGACATCAATGTCAGAGATGCTTTTGAGGTAAATGCTGTTAATGCAAAAGGGTGGGTCATGACCCAAAAAGATATTACCGGGGAAGAAAGTGGACGTCGGCACTCCCTGATGTTTTGTTTGGTCCGCCCACCCAAAGCCTTATGTGGAGAGGGCGTTACGGGTTATTTGATTGATCCCCAAAGTGACCTCACCAAGCACGCGCTAGAGATTATCCGCACCATTGAGTTTCTGCCCGATGTGCCAGCGGTTGAGCCACTAAAGCCTTAAAAAGGGCAGCAGTTCGCTAATACGGTCCATCATTTATGCGTTTAATCACCAGTCGCTGGGGACTTGATTCGATTAACAGCTTCTCTTTATTGAATGGTTTTTCCTTAGTAAGTTAGTTCTGTGTCAGTCTGGGTGGCCTGGTGGGTAGCCACCATCTCGAACAGGGTAGCAACGCGGGCTTTTTCGGGGGCGCTCTGTGGAAGCAGGTAGGCCAGTAGCACATAAACCATGACATTCACGATAAGCGCGATTGCGCCCGAGGTAAGGCCATAGGCCCAAGGCAGGCTGCCGTGATAGACGAGCTCCAATACGACGGCGACCGTAAACCCGAGGGACATGCTGGCAATTGCGCCGTACTTGTTGCCGCGCTTCCAGAATATCCCCATGAATTGCGGAACGGCCAGCTGGATGATTCCTTGGTAAGCCAGTACGGCGAGGGAAAACAGCGCGGGCAAGCTCATGCATGATAGCCAGGACGCCAGCAGGGTGAGTAGCAGCATGCCTGTCTTGGAGACGATAATGAGTTGGCGGGTACTGAGCGTGAGGTAATTTCCGAGCAGGTCATTGGCTATTTGCGCGCCCGTTGCCTGGATATTGCCATCGATATGTCCCATGGAGGCGGCAAGCAAAACTGTTCCCGCCAGGCCCAGGAGCATCAGCCCGCCCGCTTCATGCGATGCGATGAACCAGACATCTTCTGAATGGCCGATGGTAGAGGGGAGAGTGCCTGCCAGCATGCCGAATATCAGCAAGGCGAGGCAGAAAATAAAGGATAGCGGGATAGCGAGCGCTGCCGATTTTTTCAGGCTGGCGACGCCGTTGGCGGTAAATAACCGTACAAAAATATAAGGCCAGCACCATCCGCCCAGCGCGCCCGTCAGTATCAGGCTGAACAGGAACAGGGGGCCCTCTTTAGAGCCGGGGCCGGGAAGGCTGAATCTGGTAGCATCCAGACTGGAAAAGCTGATGCCTTGCATATTGATTAGCCAAAAGATGAGCCCGACAAGCATGATAGTGCCAACGCCATAAGCCATCAGGCCCTGATAGAAATCCGAAATCACGACACCGCGCATGCCTATGCGTACTGTCCATATTTGTCGGATGGCGATAACGAAAACGCCAAGTATCACCGCCTGTGAAAAGCTCAGGCTCCCCAGGGAAAGATAACGGAACATTTCGCCCAGCGCCTGCATGCCTAGAATCAGCCATGGAATCCCGGAAACAATGCCGATCACTGCCGCTATGGTACGGATATGGCGCGAATCATAACGCAAGGCAAACAGGTCGGGCTGTGTCTTCAAGTCAAAGGCCTTGCCCCATAACCACACTGGCTTTGCCATCATGTACATCAGCATCACGGTAAGCAGGCTATAGCTCAGCACATAGAAGGAAATAATGCCGCTGGCGGCTGCCATTCCGCCAAAGGCCGTAAACATGGCACCGGGGTACCAGGTATTGAGAAATGACATCGCCTGATAACGCGCGCCAAAAGAACGATCGCCAACCGCGTAACTGGAAAACGAGTGATCGCTGAGCCGGATACGCTGCAGTATGACGATCAGACCTGCAAAAAATACCAGCATGATGCCGAATGTGATGGTCATGATGTCAGCGATCCGCTGTTGGCATCCTGCCAGAAGGCGTAGAGGATGCTCAAGGTAATGGAAAGGCTGACGGCAGTGAAGTATACAAAGGTCGCAGGCAGGCCCAGTAGCTCTGCATGATGCTCACTGACCGCCCAATGCAAGGGCGGAAACAATGCGACGAACACATTGAGCAGAAACCAGGCCCGGACTACATAGGCATGAATGGATGTCTTGGTCGGCATTTTCTCTCCTTGTCTGTTTTAATCGTTGTGTTGGGGCTTGAATGGCGCCAACTCACGCTCATACCGAAAGTATGGCGAGCGGACAGACTGCTGAACATCCTGCAAATGCAGGGGATGGAAGTGCATCTGTTGGACATGTGGCGTTGAGAGTGCGCATTGATAAAGGTTTGGCTTTAAGCGATGATCGTTGCAAAGGCAAGGCATCACCATCTGCAAACAGGGAGCGAAGATGGATCTCATATCTGGCAATGCGCTATTGGCGGAGTTGTATCAGACGGCCGTCATGGCGAGCCCGCATGCGTTTCAGCAGGCAGCGCTCAAGCAACTTGAGCGGGTGATCGGGTTTGATCGCGCATGGTGGGGCATCATGTCACCGGGCCAGGCCGGGTTTGATCTGCTGAGCTCTTATCGACATGAGCTCACGCTGGCATTTGAAGAGCACTGGCATGCGGTAAAAAATGACGATGCACTGGCGCACGATGTGCATGTGCAGCCAAGAACCACGGTCCATTTCGATAAAAAAGCCTTGCACTCCACTCCTGGGCTCGCCGACCTCAATAGCGGACACGACCTGAGCCAGGCCTTGTGTACTTCGGTGTTCTTGCCGGATCAAACTTCGTTTCTGTTTATTTCCCTGTTTCGCTCCGGAGCTCATGCCCGTCCGTTTAGTGCTGACGATATCAGGCTGAAGCAGCAGCTGACGCCGCATCTTTACTCATGCTGGCGCACCAATCTGGTGGCGGAGATAGAGCGGACGCGGTTGTTGAACAGGCGACAGGAGAAGGCCAGTGCCTTTGTTGATAATCGTGGCGGCATTGTGTATGCCGATGCCGCGTTTGCCGACTATATCAGCCAAGCCTGGCCCACATGGCGAGGAGGGCGGTTGCCGCGGCCTATGCTGGACATGTTAGCCACCAAGGATGATACGGGCATTAAGCTGCCTGGCGGGCTTTATGCAGATCAGCAGCCTACGGGCGGCCTTACCAGGTTGAATATTGGACGTCCATCGCCACTCCTGAAACTGACCCGGCGTGAGCGCGAGATTGCGCAGGGCTTCGCGCAAGCGCAGTCGTACAAGGAAATTGCCGCAGAGACGCGCTTATCCCCGACGACGGTCAGGCATTATCTGCGAGCCATCTACACCAAACTTGGGATTAACGATAAAGCTGAACTGGTGAGGCTGATGGACAGATACGAACCGGAGACTGCCGCCATGCCAGTTTCTCGCCGGGTGGATATGGATTACCTTGGGGACGGACTGTAGCGGCAGCGCATCATAAAAAAA
This sequence comes from Methylovorus sp., assembly GCA_035565335.1. Classification (GTDB taxonomy): domain Bacteria; phylum Pseudomonadota; class Gammaproteobacteria; order Burkholderiales; family Methylophilaceae; genus Methylovorus. The sequence continues at coordinate 315 of DATMSO010000091.1, read as the reverse complement.
CCGGCAAATGCCGGTTTTTCAGTTTTAAGGATGAGCAACGAATGCGTTACTGCCGATAATCGGCTTTAGCCTTGTCTTTGCAGCTGTCTTTTACGTTACCGGCGTAGCTGTCGCATTTTTTCAGCGCAACTTCATAATCCGATTCCATTTTCTTTTCAGCGGCTTCCTGGCGGGCTTCCATGGTCTTGCGATTTGCTTTTACGTTGGCCATGCCAGTGTTGCGGTCGGCCTTGGCTTTGGTCAGGCAGAGGTCTTTGGCATCGCCGTTGTAGTCGTCGCATTTTTCCTTGGCAATATCGTAGATGCCGTTAACCT
>DATMSO010000090.1:0-10556 GCA_035565335.1 Methylovorus sp. | reverse complement strand
GACTATTGCTGCATCAAGATATTGCTTAGTTCATGAGCAGACCGAGTTGTTGTTGGACAAACTCCATGGGCTTGCGCTTGAATCCGCTCTTGGCAAACTGCTGCCAGCGTCCCACGACAAAACATAGCATCAGATTGGCTTTGGCTTCGGGTTGTAGCTCACGCCCCGTTTGCGTCTCGGCAATGCGCAGGCTTTGCTTCAAGGTGGATTCAATGCGGTCAAACAGTTGATTGATGCGCGTCTGCAGTGCCTCATCTTCATTTACCAGCGCATCGCCAATCAGCACGCGCGTCATGCCCGGATTTTTTTCGGCAAACAGCAACAGGATGGTCACAATGCGCTGTGCCTGCTTCAGGCCTTCGGTTTCTTCACTGGTGATCTTATTAATCAGGCCGAACAGGGTTTGCTCGATAAATTCGATCAGGCCGCCAAACATTTGCGCCTTACCCGCAAAATGGCGGTAAAGCGCTGCTTCAGAAACATTAAGACGGGCCGCCAGGGAGGCGGTGGTGATCTTTTCACGCTTGGGTGTTTCCAGCATTTTTGCCAGCGTTTCAAGAATCTGTTGTTTGCGTTCTCCAGCCATTGCGCATCCTTGCTAGGTATCAGGTAAGCGGATTTTAGGGGAAAATGCCGTGCAGTGAAATAGCTGGTAGCTTGCTATTTCTATATCTTGTGACGAGTAAGCGCTAACACGCTGTTTAATCGAGCGGATACATAACAAGGTTTATGTAAAGCGCGGGTAATGTGCACCGTTTTCATTCCCATACGACGGGCAGTGCGCAGGGCGGGCAGATTATCTTCCACCATGATGCAATGCGCAGGGTGAACGCGCAGGGTGCGCAACAGGCTATGAAAGCCCCGTACCGATGGCTTGGGGTGGAAGCGCGTAGATTCGACACTGTGAACGATCTCGAACATGTCTTCCACGCCGATTAGCTTGAGCACGCGCAGAGCGTATTGCATGGGCGCGTTGGTGAATACGACTTTGCGCCCGGGAAGGCGTTGCAGGGCGTGCTGCAGGCGCTTGGCATGTACCACCATATCCGGCAGGTTCATCAGTTCATGCGTGCGCACCAGAAAGTGATAAGGATCGGTGCCATGGTGGCGCATCAGGCCTTTCAGCGTGGCGCCATAAATCCGCCAATAGCGTTGGCGCAAGGCGTGAGCATCGGCCTCGCATAATGCCAGGGTATCCATGATGTACTGCGTCATGGCGCGATTGAGATGCGGAAAGATATGGGCGGACGCGTCGTGCAGCGTATCGTCCAGATCAAAGATCCAGATAGGGCGCAAAATGGCTAAGAGGGACTGAGCGGTGTTATTTCGCCTTGATCAGCGTGCCCACGCCATCGTCGGTCAGCACTTCCAGCAGCAGGGCGTGCTCCACGCGGCCATCGATGATATGCACCGATTTGACGCCACTGCGTGCCGCATCCAGCGCCGAGCTGATCTTGGGCAACATGCCGCCGGAAAGGGTGCCATCGGCTACCAGGTCATCAATCTGCTTGGGGGTCAGGCCGGTCAGCAGATTGCCGCTCTTGTCCAGCACGCCGGGGGTGTTGGTCAGCAGGATGAGTTTTTCCGCGCCCAGTATCTCAGCCAGCTTGCCTGCGACGACGTCGGCGTTGATGTTGTAGGTTTCGCCTTCGGTGCCAACGCCAATCGGCGCAATCACCGGGATAAAGTCGCCACTGTCCAGGAACTGGATCAGGCTGGGGTCGATGCCGCTGATTTCGCCGACCTGGCCGATGTCGATCATTTCGTCCGGCTTGTCCTTGTTGGGGATCATCAGCTTGTGAGCGTGGATGAAGTTGCCATCCTGCCCGGTCAGGCCGACGGCCTTGCCGCCATTGCGGTTGATCAGGTTGACGATTTCCTTGTTGACCTGGCCGCCCAGCACCATTTCGACAATATCCATGGTTTCTTCGTCGGTGACGCGCATGCCCTGGATAAACTCGCCCTTTTTACCCAGGCGATCCAGCAATTCATTGATTTGCGGTCCGCCACCATGTACCACCACTGGGTTCATGCCGACCAGCTTGAGCAATACCACATCGCTGGCAAAACATTCCTTGAGGTGCGGGTCGGTCATGGCGTTGCCGCCGTATTTGATGACGATAGTCTTGTCAAAAAAGCGCTTGATGTAGGGCAGGGCTTCCGCGAGGGTCTGGGCTTTTTGCGCGGAGGTGGTGTCGTTCGGCATGAGGTGTCTCGGCATTGGCAATGCTGTGCATTTTACCTTGAACGGCTGCATTTGAGATGGTGTAATCTGCTAAAAAACAAGGGGTATGGCGATGACGTCCGATATTGAGATTGCGCAGCAGGCCAGCATCCTTCCCATGGAGGAGATTGCAGCAAAGTTGAAGCTGCCTGCCGAGGCGCTGGAACTGTATGGCACCGGCAAAGCCAAGGTCAATCTGCACAAGCTGGCAGTGCCTGCCGCTGCCAGGCAGGGCAGGTTGATACTGGTGAGCGCGATCAGCCCGACGCCAGCCGGTGAGGGCAAAACCACGACCACCATCGGCCTGGGCGACGCGCTGCAGCGTATAGGCAAATCCGTCTGTATCTGTTTGCGTGAGCCCTCCATGGGACCGGTGTTTGGCATGAAAGGCGGCGCCACAGGCGGCGGACATGCGCAGGTCATGCCCATGCAGGACATCAATCTACATTTCACTGGCGATTTTGCGGCGATTGCGGCGGCGCATAATCTGCTTGCCGCCCTCATCGACAACCATCTGCATCAGGGCAATGCGCTCGGGCTGGATGCCAGGCGCATTAGCTGGCGCCGTGTGCTGGATACTAACGACCGTGCCCTGCGCCAGATCGTGGTGGGTCTGGGCGGCAAGGCCAATGGCTTTCCGCGTGAGGATGGTTTTGACATCGTGGTGGCATCCGAGGTCATGGCGATTTTGTGTCTGGCTACTTCGCTGGCTGACCTCAAGCGGCGGCTGGGCAATATCGTGGTGGGCTACCGCACCGATGGCCAGCCGGTTACCGCGGCGCAATTGCAGGCGCAAGGCGCCATGGCGGTTTTGCTGAAAGACGCCATCAAGCCCAATCTGGTGCAGACCCTGGAACACACGCCGGCGCTGATTCATGGTGGTCCATTTGCCAATATCGCTCATGGCTGCAATTCGGTACTGGCCACAAAACTCGCCTTGCAGCATGCCGATTACGTGGTCACCGAGGCCGGATTTGGCGCAGACCTGGGCGCGGAGAAATTCATAGACATCAAATGCCGCAAAAGCGGCTTGCGCCCGCATGCCTGCGTCATCGTGGCGACCATCCGCGCGCTCAAGTACCACGGCGGCCTGCCGCTTGCTGCCTTGCCGCAGGAGAATTTACCGGCCCTGAAGCAAGGCTTGTCCAATCTGCAGAAGCATGTGGAAAACGTCAGCGCGCACTATGGTCTCCCCTGTGTGGTGGCGCTGAATCGTTTTTCGCAGGATACCGAAGCCGAGCTGGCGCTGGTGCAAGCCTGCATGGCGGAGCAGGGCGTGAAGGTGGTGTTGTGCACGCACTGGGCAGATGGCGGTGCCGGAGCGGAGGCGCTGGCGCATGAAGTCGTGCGGCTGGCAGCGGACGAGTCCGCCATGCGCCTGATCTATGCCGATGAAGATATCTTGTGGGAAAAGCTGCGCAAGCTGGCGACCACGGTATACGGCGCTGCCGATATTGACGCGACTGCTCAGGTGAAAGCGCAATTGCAGGCATGGCAGGGGGGCGGGTATGGCCATTACCCCATCTGCGTTGCCAAAACACCGTATTCCTTTACCACCGATGCCATGCAGCGCGGCGTGCTGGCCGGGCATACGCTGACCGTGCGCGAGGCTAGGCTTTGTGCCGGCGCTGAGTTTATCGTGTTGATCTGCGATGGCGTCAACACCATGCCGGGGCTGCCTGCCGAGCCTGCGGCTTCGCGCATTGATATTGATGATGAAGGCAATGTCAGCGGCTTATCATGATCATGATGTGATGAAGCTGCCGGCAATATTGCTTGGCCGGGCAGGGAGTATAAAGAAAAACCCCGGCAATGCGCCGGGGTTGGGGTTGGCGGGCAACTTGTGGTTGCCGCCAGGTTTGCTTGCTTGATCTTAATTAATGGTGAGTTTTCTGGCGCTGGTTGCCGCTTTTTTCGGCAGCGTCAGTTGCAGTACGCCGTCGCGGAATTGCGCTTCGGCATGGCTATCGTCAAGTTCATTCGCCAGTTCAAAACTGCGCGCCAGTTTGCCGTAGTGGCGTTCGCTGCGTAGCAGTCGTCCGCCTTCCTTGACTTCCTGTTCGCGGCGGGATTCCGCACTGATGGCAACGCGGTTGCCATCAATCGTGACATGAATGTCTTCTTTTTTTACACCGGGCAGGTCAGCATGCACGGTGTAATGGTCGTCGTGTTCTTGCACATCGATTTTCAATACGGCGGAGCGCTCAGCGCTGACTGGACGGAAAAAGCCCTTGAAGACATCGTCAAACGGATCCAGCGCGCTGACGGTAAAAGGATCGAAACGGGTAAGGTTGGCCATGTTTAATCTCCTTTAATGAGTTGGGAATTGTGTTCCTGTTGTCATTAATGGGAGCGGCCAAAGTATTTTCAAGACCCATTCGCATGATATCGAAGGGGCCTTGATGAAGTGGTGGGTTAGAGCTGTTTGGTGAAGACCTTGGAGCGGCGTTGCAAGTTGTAAAGTTGCTGCCGTTGCTGCGGCAGGGCATTCACATCGCGCTCGATAAAGCCGCGTTCCTCGAACCAGTGCTCGGTGTGGGTGGTTAGTACAAATACCGAGCTCAGGCCCTGCTCTTTGGCAATGGTTTCGCAATATTGCAGCAGGCGGTCGCCGCGTCCGCCGCGCCGATACGCATGATGCACGGCCATGCAGGCGAGTTCGGCGGTGTTTTCCTCGGGGAATGGATAGAGCGCAGCGCAGCCGATAATGCGTCCATCATGTTCCATGACATGAAAACGGCTGATTTCCATCTCCAGCCGCTCCCGGCCGCGTCTCACCAGCACACCTTCGGCTTCCAGCGGCTCGATCAGTTGCAGGATGCCGCCGACATCGCCAATTTCGGCTTCGCGCATGGATTCCAGCGGCTGCTCGGTCACCATGGTGCCTATGCCATCGTAGGTGAAGAGCTCCTGCAGGATGGCGCCATCAATATGGCGGCTGATCAGGTGGGTGCGGGCCACCCCCTGATCGCAGGCGCGCACGGCGGCTGGCAGGTAATAAGCCTCGTCTTCACTGAAGTTTTGCGCACCGTTGCCCTGCGTGTTGTTTTCCACATTGCGCAGCAGGTTTTTGGCTTTTAGCGCCGTCATCTCGCGCAGCAGTTCGCCGCGCACGTTATGCACGCCATTGGCATCCATCAGAAAGATCAGCTTGTCCGCGTCCAATGCCGCCGCGGCGCTCACCGCTACATCTTCCAGTGTCAGATTGAATACCTCACCGGTGGGCGAATACCCCAGTGGCGATAACAGCACTAATTCGCCGTCATCCAGCCGCTTCTGAATGCCGATGGCATCCACCTTGCGCACGGTGCCGGTGTGTTGCAAATCCACGCCATCGCGCACCCCCAGCGGGCGCGCCGTGACGAAGTTGCCGCTGGCGACGCGTATGTCCGACCCTGCCATGGGCGAGTTGATAATCCCCATGGAGAGCTGCGCCTCGATTTCAACCCGAATGGCGCCATTGGCTTCTTTCACGGCCTCCATGGCTTGCGCATCAGTCACGCGCAGGCCGTTGACCAGGCGGGTTTCAATGCGCGCGCGCTTCAGTCGCGATTCGATCTGCGGACGTGCGCCATGTACCAGCACCAGCCTGACTTCCAGGCTGGCCAGCAAGTTAAGGTCATGCGACAGCGCGGTAAATTGGCCGTCTTCCACCACTTCGCCGCCAAACGCGATAACGAAGGTACGGCCACCAAAGGCATGGATATAGGGCGCCGCCGAGCGGAACCAGCGCACAAAATCCTGCGGATGCTGCATGGGACGTGCCGAGGCGGCAGGCGCGGTGGCCGTGTCTGCCTGGGCGTAAAGCTGGGCAGGCGTACAATCCAGCGCATGACATAGCTTGCGCAGCATGGATTCGGACACGCCTTGCGCACCGCGCTCGATGCGAGAGAGATTGCCGCTGTCGGTGCCGACATTGGCTGCCAGTGTCTGCAGCGTGAGGGCGAGCGTTTTGCGCCGTTTGCGGATGGCTTGGCCGAGTGACATGGGATATCCTTTTATGTAATGCGCAGACTTTATATAAATTTTGCGTATTTTGCAATTAAGGAAATGAGGTTAGCTTGCTGATGAGCATGGGCAATGCTATAAAACGGTCTGGTTCACCTTCAATTCCAATACTCACAACATCGGTGACTTCATGATCAGATCCCTGCTTGCTAGACTGCCCCGCACGGCGACGGCGCCCTTTTGTCCATCTGAAGTGCGAGGCACCGTGCAGCTGGCGCCGGGGATGCCGTTCTGGAAAAAACTGCTCAAATTTGCTGGCCCGGGTCTGCTGATTGCCGTCGGCTATATGGATCCAGGCAATTGGGCCACCGATATTGAAGCCGGTTCCCGTTATGGCTATGCGCTGCTGTTCGTCATCCTGAGTTCCAGCCTGATTGCCATTTTCCTGCAGGGCTTGTGCATACGGCTGGGCATTGCCAGCCGGCGCGATCTGGCGCGCTTGTGCCGCGATCATTACAGCCGTCCGGTCAATCTCACCTTGTGGGGCATGGCCGAGCTGGCGATTATTGCCTGCGATCTGGCGGAGGTGCTGGGAGCTGCGCTGGCGCTGCATTTGCTGTTTGGCTGCTCGATACTGACCGGCGTGGTGCTGACAGCGTTTGATACGCTGATCGTGCTGGGCCTCAAGGGCAAAGGCTTTCGCCAGGTGGAGGCAATTGTGCTGGGGCTGATCATGACCATCAGCCTGTGTTTTGTGGCGCAACTATGGCTGGTGGGGCCGGATTACGCCGCTGCAGCCGCTGGCCTGGTGCCGTCGGGCGTGGCCTTGCATGATGCCGAAGCGCTTTATCTTGCCATTGGTATTCTGGGTGCGACGGTGATGCCGCATAACCTTTATTTGCATACATCGATAGTGCAGACGCGCGTGGTGAGTGATCGCCCGGCGGATAAACGCGAAGCCATCCGGCTCTCCACGATTGATACCGTGGTATCGCTGAGTCTGGCGTTTTTTGTCAATGCTGCCATTCTGGTGCTGGCCGCCGCCGCTTTTCATGCCAACGGCCACAGCGATGTGGCGGATATCCAGGATGCGCACCAGTTGCTGAGCCCGCTGGTGGGCACCGCAGCAGCAGGCTTCCTATTTGGCTTTGCCCTGCTGGCCGCCGGACAGAGCTCTACCTTGACCGGTACCATTGCCGGGCAGGTCATCATGGAAGGCTTTCTTGATCTCAAGATCCCCTGCTGGCAACGCCGCCTGATCACACGCGGCCTGGCGCTTATTCCTGCATTCATAGGTGTGGCGCTTTGGGGCGAGGGCGCTGTGGGCAAGTTGCTGGTGCTGAGCCAGGTGGTACTGAGCCTTCAGCTGCCGTTTGCCATTTACCCGTTGATGCGGCTCGCCAGCAATCGGCAGGTGATGGGAGAGTTTGCCATCGGCTGGATGAGCCGGGCCCTGGCGTGGGGCTTGTTCGTGATGATTTCGTCGCTTAATGCCTGGCTGATCTTCCGTTTTTTTGTCGCTTAAAAATCACCCCATAAGGCATGGATGGCGGCCAGGGTCGCCAGGGCTGCGGTTTCGGTGCGCAGGATGCGCGGCCCCAGCCTTACCCCGGTAAAGCCTTGCGACTTGGCCAGGGCAATCTCTTCTTCCGTCAGTCCGCCTTCCGGCCCGATCAGCAGGCAGATGGGGCCTGAAGGTGTCGGAAGGTCTTGCAGGCGCGTGGTGGCAAGCGGGTCCAGCGTAATGCGGGTGGCAAATGGCGGCGCGCCGGAGAGCCATTTTGCGAGCGAGGTGGCTTGTCCTACCTCGGGCAAAAAAGCCCGGCCGGATTGCTCGCAAGCCGAGGTGGCCACGTTCTGCCAGTGTTCGCGGCGCTTGTCTGCGCGATCCCCCGAGAGCTTGACCACGCTGCGCTGGCAGCTGATGGGCTGAATGGCATGTATGCCGAGTTCTACTGATTTCTGGATGGTGAAGTCCATGCGGTCACCGGCCGAAATGCCCTGTACCAGCGTGATCTTGAGCGCCGGTTCGTTGCTGAGCGCGGTCGCCTGCCCGGTTTTTACGATGACCTCCTGTTTGCTGATGGCTTCGATGCTGGCGCTGTAATCATGACCATCGCCATTGAACAAACGCAGCGTGTCGCCTACCTGCAGGCGCAGTACTTTGATCGCATGGTTGGCGGCCGCGGCTGGCAGGGTAATCGTGCTGTGGCTGGTGAGCGGCACATCAGAGAAAAAACGGGGGCTGGACATAAGCGCCTAAGTGAATGTTAGTATTGCGGATTATTTTAAAAGAACAGCTTGCTGGCGGCGAGTTTTATCGCAGAGCCGCGAGCTGGGCATCATGAGATGGCGGAGGCCGCCAGCATGCCAAGGCAAGCGGGCTAACGCAATAGAAGCGCAATAAGGAGCAGGCGGTAAAAATGGCAAGTGTAAATCCCCCGGTATGTGACTTTGGCTGGAAAGCCCCCGAATTCAGTCTGCCTGATGTAGATGGGCGCATCTGGACGCTGGCCGATATTCGTGGTGAGCGTGGCACACTTGTCATGTTCATCTGTAATCATTGCCCCTATGTGCAATCCATACGCGAGCGGCTGGTGAGCGATGTGCGTGAGTTGCAGGCGCTCGGGGTCAACACCATCGCCATACAGTCGAATGATGTGGTGGCTTATCCTGAGGATGCACCGGCGCGCATGCGCGAGGTGGCGGCCGAGTATGGTTTTTGCTTCCCGTATGTTACTGATGAAAGCCAGGATGTGGCCCGTGCTTATGGCGCGGTATGCACGCCGGATTTTTTTGGATTTAATGCCGATCTTGAACTGCAGTACCGGGGTCGTTTTGATGCATCCCGCAAGGAGCTTGCACCAGAGAGTAGCAGGGATTTATATCGGGCCATGGCGCAAATTGCGACCACAGGTCAGGGGCCACGTGAACAAATTGCCAGTATAGGCTGCTCACTCAAGTGGAAAGAGTGAGTCATTTAATAAAAGCTTGAGCTTGTATATTCCGCCATTAATTACTGAGTCTGCTTTGTACTCACCCACCATTCAAGGGGTGCTGGCCAAGCTGATCGCGCTTACCAGCGAACGCGATGTCAACGCGCTCGAGATTTCGCTCGCCCATGCCTTGTTTGAGCTGGTGGCGCCGGGCGCGGTGGCTATATATAAACTTGAAGGGGCGCACAGCAAGAAATTCGCGCTCACCGTGATGGAAGGGGCGGATACGCCCGGTGCGCAGATTCCGGCGGATTTGCAGCACATGCTGGAGCAATGTGTCGCGACCAGTCAGCGTCAGCAATATGTGCGCAAGGATGGCGAGACCGTCACGCTTTACCCCGTGACCTGCGCCAAAAACAAGCCGCTGGCTGTGATCGGCGTGACGGCGCCGGAAGTGGCTGGTTTTGATCAGATCACCGGCATGCTGCTGCAGGTCTATCAGAACTTCATCGCCCTGATTAATGACAACGAGCAGGACACCCTGACCGGCCTGCTAAATCGCAAGACCTTTGAACACAAGGTCAATAAGGTCGTTACCCGCGTGCAAAACCGGCACCAGCGCGAAGATGACGCCCTCGGACGGCACTATTACATGGCGATTTTTGACATTGACCACTTCAAGCTGGTGAATGACCGCTACGGCCATTTGCTCGGCGATGAAGTGCTGCTGCTGTTCGCCCAGCAAATGACTTACAGCCTGAGAGATCATGACCTCTTGTTCCGCTTTGGCGGCGAAGAGTTTGTCGCCATCTTTGAGTGTCACGATCAGGATGAGATGCAAATGGTGCTGGATCGTTTCCGTGAGCGGGTGGCCGAGTTCGAGTTTCCGCAGGTGGGGCGTATTACCGTCAGTGCCGGGTATACCGAGATCATGGCTTACGATGTGTCATCCCATATCATCGACCGCGCCGATGTGGCTTTGTATTACGCAAAACATCACGGCCGCAACCGCGTTTGCAATTATGAGCGCCTGGTGGCCGAAGGGGTTCTGGAAAACAAGCGAAACGAGGGTGGCGTCGAGCTTTTCTAGTCCTTTTGATTAAACGGCGGTATTGCTCAAAAGCGGGTTCTAAGGAATAATTAGGCTCTGAACGCGTACCGCAGCAGCAACGTTATATTGCGTTACATTCCCTGCATCAGGGGATTTCCAAAAGAATTTGAGGTAAGGCTTCTAGCCGGCTGAAACGGCCGGGTAGATGCCTTTTTTCTCTTTAACCGTGGGAGATTTTAATGGCAACTCGTGTAGATTTAGCAAACGCCATCCGTGCGCTTTCGATGGACGCCGTCCAGAAAGCCAACTCGGGGCACCCAGGCGCGCCTATGGGTATGGCGGAAATTGCAGAAGTAGTGTGGAACCACAACCTGAGCCACAACCCGACCAATCCTCA
>DATMSO010000089.1:0-89763 GCA_035565335.1 Methylovorus sp. | reverse complement strand
GGTGTTTGATGTGATTGTTACTTTCCCCAATAGTCGATACCAGCTTCATCAGCCTTTCCCTCCTGCGGGCGACCAGCCTGCCGCTATAGAAAAACTTATTACCGGTATAGAGCAGGGCATGCAATACCAGACTCTACTGGGGGTGACGGGCTCCGGCAAAACTTACACCATGGCCAATGTCATTGCCCGCACCGGGCGACCTGCCATGGTCATGGCGCCGAACAAGACGCTGGCTGCCCAGCTGTATTCGGAGTTTCGCGAATTCTTCCCCAACAATGCGGTGGAGTATTTCGTCTCGTATTACGATTACTACCAGCCGGAAGCCTATGTGCCTTCGCGCGATCTCTTTATCGAAAAAGATTCCAGCATCAATGACCACATTGAGCAGATGCGGCTGTCGGCTACCAAGTCGCTGCTGGAGCGCGAAGACAGCATTATCGTCGCCACTGTGTCCGCCATTTACGGCATCGGTGATCCCGGCGAATACCATGGCATGGTGCTGCACATTCATCAGGGCATGAAGGTGAGCCAGCGCGACATCGTGAATAAACTCATCACCATGCAATACGACCGTAATGACTTCGACTTCGCGCGCGGTGCCTTTCGGGTACGTGGCGATGTGGTCGATGTCTTCCCCTCGGAAAACAGTGAAACGGCGGTGCGCATCAGCCTGTTTGACGATGAAATTGAAACCATTCAGCTCTTTGATCCGCTGACCGGCCAGGTCTTCAACAAGATCCACAATTTCCGCATTTTCCCTTCCAGTCATTATGTGACCGCGCGTGAAGCCACGGTGCGGGCAATGGAAACCATCAAACAGGAACTGCGCGACCGCGTGGATTTTTTCGTCAAGAACAACAAGCTGGTTGAAGCGCAGCGCATCGAGCAGCGTACGCGGTTTGACCTGGAAATGCTGAATGAAATCGGCTTCTGCAAGGGTATCGAGAACTACAGTCGCCATCTCACAGGCCGTTCGCCGGGGGATGCGCCGCCCACGCTGATTGATTACCTGCCGGACAATGCCTTGATGATCATTGATGAAAGTCACGTGACCATTCCACAGATTGGCGGCATGTATAAAGGCGATCGCGCGCGCAAGGAAAACCTGGTGGATTACGGCTTCCGACTCCCTTCGGCACTGGATAACCGTCCGCTAAGGTTTGAAGAATTTGAAAGAATCATGCGGCAATGCGTGTTTGTCAGTGCGACGCCGGCGGATTACGAAGCGTCGCATCAGGAACAGGTGGTGGAACAGGTGGCGCGACCAACCGGGCTGATTGATCCTGAAATCACCGTAAAACCGGCTGATACCCAGGTGGATGACCTCTTGTCCGAGATTAAGCTGCGGGTGGCGGTGGGCGAGCGCGTGCTGGCGACGACCCTGACCAAACGCATGGCCGAAGACTTGACCGATTATTTGTCCGAGCATGGCGTAAAAGTGCGTTATCTGCACTCTGATATCGATACCGTGGAGCGCGTGGAAATCATCCGCGACTTGCGACTCGGCGAGTTTGATGTGCTGGTCGGCATTAACTTGTTGCGGGAAGGGCTGGATATCCCCGAGGTCTCACTGGTGGCCGTGCTCGATGCCGACAAGGAAGGCTTCCTGCGTTCGGAACGCTCGCTGATTCAGACAGCCGGCCGTGCTGCGCGTAACCTGAATGGCACTGTGATCTTCTACGCCAATAAGATTACCCGCTCCATGAAGCTGGCGATGGATGAAACGCAACGAAGGCGCGCCAAGCAGATGGCATTCAATGAAGCACATGGCATCGTTCCCAAGGGTGTCACCAAGCGTATCAAGGATATTATTGATGGCGTATATGACAAAGATGACGCCAAGCGCGAGCGCCAGGCTGCGCAAGATCAGGCCAGCTATGAAGCCCTGAGCGAGAAACAGATCATCAAGGAAATGAAGCGTCTTGAGAAATCCATGCACGACAGTGCGCAGAATCTGGAGTTTGAAAAGGCGGCGGAATTCCGCGATCAGCTTAAAAAACTCAAGGCGAAGTTTTATGGAACAGATGTACCGGATATCCTGACTTAAGCTTACAAGGCAATATCCCCGCCGAGGTTTGTTCAAGGTTACTCTTAATAAGCACCACATGAAAAAAGCCCGTTCCATCTGGAACGGGCGTTTTAATTTGACCACCCCTAAGGGCTGGCCGTATCGACTTACTTCTGTGTTTCGATCAAGACGAGGGGAGCTTCAGCGCTCTCTTCGCTACTTGCCTTTTGCTGCCATGCGGCCGGCTTGCGGCTACGTGGTGCTGCTGGTTCCGTTTCCACAGGTGCCGCGGCTACCGGCGCACCTGCCTTGGTTTCCACCAGTTGCAATCCACTGGCCGCCAGATCAAGTGGCTTGGTTTCTGCTTCGGCCTTACGACGACGAGGCGCACGAGGTTTTTTCTCTGGCTTGTCCGCGGCTTCGGCTTTTTCAGTTACCGCTGCTGGCTCAACTTCGGCTACAACTTCCGCGGTGGCTGCCGTCTCGGTGGCTACGGCAGCGGGTGCTGCCACAGGGGCAGATGCATCACTTACCAACGCCAGATCGGCTTGCTGAGGCTCCACTACCTTGGCTACAGGCTCAGCCACGACGTTAGTCTCTGCTGCTGTTTCAACAACAGCAGGGGCTTCACGCACAGCCTTGTTTTGTGCAACAGCTTCCACTTGGGCCACTGGCGCAGCTATTTGCTGAGCAACGTCTTCTGCAACGACCCCTTCAATTGCGGCATCATCACCGGTCTTGCGAGCCTGGTTCTCACGTGGTTCACGTGCTGGACGCTCACGACGACCATTGCGACCACGACGGCTACGCGGTTCATTACCAGCTTCGCCATTGGGTTGCTGCGCAGCTGCGGCAGGAGCAGGGGAGGCGATGGCGGGCTTTTCGCGTGGCTCACCACGTTCTGCACGCTGCTGGTTTTGCTGTTGGCGTGGTTCACGGGCTTCTTGCTGACGTGGCTCTTGACGGTTGCCTCGTTCCTGACGCTCGCTTCGCTCATTGCTTGGACGCTCGGTGCGTTCTGCACGCTCAGCATTACGCTCACCACCACGTTCGGCATTACGCTCCGCGGCTGGACGCTCACTGCGCTCGCCACGCTCGCCATTACGGCCGTTGCGGTTGTTACGGCCATTGCGCGACTGGTTGCGGTTGTTGCGATTGTTGTCAGAGCGCTGTTTGGTTGTTTCTGGCGCGACAACTTCTTCCTTGGTTTCGGTGATTTTGCTCAGCCAGTTTTTGAAACGGCCAAACAGGGAAGGCGCTGCTGCTACCTCAACCACTTTTTCAGTGGCAATCGGGGCAGGCGATGCTGGGGTAATGCCCTTGACGGCGGCTTCCACGCGCACAGCTTTCACTTCTTGTTGAGCGGCAGGGTTGTATTCACCCTCTGTTGGCAGTTCTACCATCTGGTAGCTTGCGCGGCTGGTTTCTTCGTTCACATCATCGCTGCGAATGCGCGAAATGTTGTAATTCGGAGTTTCCATGTGAATATTCGGAATCAGCACGACCTGAACACCGGAGCGTTGCTCGATCTTGTGAATCTCGGCGCGCTTTTCATTTAGCAGGAAGGTCGCGGCTTCAACAGGCAGTTGTACCTGAATAATCGCACTGTTTTCCTTCATCGCCTCTTCTTGCGTAATCCGCAGGATATGCAGCGCAGTGGATTCAATGCCGCGGATGTGGCCGGTGCCATGGCAACGCGGGCATGGAATATGGTTGGATTCACCCAGGCTAGGACGCAGGCGCTGGCGAGAGAGCTCCAGCAAGCCAAAGCGCGAAATCTTGCCGGTCTGCACGCGAGCACGGTCGTGATGCAGTGCATCGCGCAGACGATTTTCAACCTCGCGCTGATTGCGCTGGTTTTCCATATCAATAAAGTCGATGACTACCAGGCCACCCAGATCGCGCAGGCGCAATTGACGGGCGACTTCATCAGCGGCTTCCAGATTGGTATTGAACGCTGTATGTTCGATGTCGCTACCCTTGGTGGAGCGACCGGAGTTGACGTCAACCGATACCAGAGCTTCCGTGTGGTCGATCACGATGGCGCCGCCGGAAGGCAGGCGCACTTCACGTGAAAACGCGGTTTCGATCTGGTGCTCGATCTGGAAGCGGGAGAACAACGGAATTTCGTCGCGATACAGCTTCACGCGCGAGACATTGCCCGGCATGACGTGATTCATGAACTGCACGGCTTGTTCGTGAATATCCGCGGTATCAATCAGGATTTCACCGATGTCTGGCTGGAAGTAATCACGGATAGCGCGGATAACCAGGCTGCCTTCCTGATAGATCAGGAAAGGGCCGCTTTGCATGGTGGAGGCACCTTCGATGGCCGTCCAAAGTTGCAGCAGGTAATTCAGATCCCATTGCAGCTCTTCAATGTTGCGGCCAATGCCGGCGGTACGGGCGATGATGCTCATGCCATTTGGCACTTCCAGCTGGGCCATCAGATCACGCAGTTCGTTGCGATCTTCGCCTTCGATGCGGCGCGATACACCGCCGCCACGTGGGTTGTTCGGCATCAGCACTAGGTAGCGGCCAGCCAGAGAAATAAACGTGGTCAGGGCGGCGCCCTTGTTGCCGCGCTCATCCTTGTCTACCTGGACAATCAGTTCCTGGCCTTCTTTCAGCACATCCTGGATACGGGCGCGGCCATCGCTATCATTCTGAAAATAGCTGCGTGCGACTTCCTTGAATGGGAGAAAACCGTGACGGTCGGTGCCGTAATTGACAAATGCAGCCTCAAGAGAAGGCTCGATGCGGGTGATAATACCCTTGTAGATATTGCTCTTGCGTTGTTCCTTACCAGCGGATTCGATATCGAGATCGATCAGTTTTTGACCATCGACGATGGCGACACGAAGTTCTTCCGACTGTGTCGCATTGAATAGCATGCGTTTCATTATGTGGCTCCCGCGCTCTAAGCGGTCTGGCAGACCTTGTCGCTTCAACGACAAGCAGGATTGCTGATGTCCGGCAGGGAGTGCTCCTGTGAATCACAGTGTATATGAGTGCACTTTTACTGCGTGAGCAGAGTTTGCTGCAGGAGGTAAAACCAGGCGGTTAAGCCGCTTTTTTCATCGCACGGGTTGCGATTCTGTCGCATGGCGGAAAAAAGAATTCTGATCTTTTTGATGTATCAGACTGATTTAGTTGACGAAAGGTATCGTTAACGGATTGCTTTAAACCTCGGTGCTTTAATTCTGTCTCTGGTTAGCCGTCATATCGGCTAAAATTCTTTAGTTCCAGCAATTCCTGGCCGCGCATTTATTAGCGATTCTGGTTTGCAGCGGCTTGAGCGCAATTAGTAATGTTGCAGAAAATCGCTACGATATTTTATTTGGCGAGCGAGTTAACCAAGGTATTTTTCACGGTGTTTTTTCAAACATCAATTCATTCCCGAATAAGCGCTTAGCGCATTTATTTCGAGATTTTCGTAGTATAGGTGAGATGACTAATTTAAGCAAAGCAAGTAATGCAAATGGGGCCGCGATTGGGCCAAACAGTGCCGCCATGCTGACAGTGGACGAAGGCTCGGCTGGCCAACGCATTGATAATTTCCTCACCAAAACACTTAAAGGCGTGCCGAAAAGCCATGTCTACCGCATATTGCGCAGCGGCGAAGTGCGGGTCAACAGCAAGCGTATTGACGCCACTTACCGCCTGCAGCTCGGCGATCTGGTGCGTGTGCCGCCTATCCGGGTCCAACCACAGCCGGCAGCTGAAGAGGGGCGCCCGGTTACGGCCAAGTTTGAACAATCCGTGATCTTCGAAGATGAGGCGATGCTAGTCCTCGACAAGCCGGCAGGCTTTGCCGTCCATGGTGGCAGCGGAGTCAGCCGTGGAGTAATCGAGCAGTTACGTCTGGAGCGTCCGCATGCCAAGTTTCTGGAGTTGGTGCACCGCTTGGATCGCGAAACCTCAGGCGTGCTGATGGTGGCAAAAAAGCGCAGCGCACTGGTCGGCCTGCATGAAGCCATGCGGGCGAATCATATGGACAAGCGCTATCTCATGCTGGTCAGCGGCGACTGGAAAGAAAAGAAAAAGCGCGTGGTGCTGGCTTTGCAAAAACATGTCACGGCAAACGGTGAGCGCAAGGTAACTGTGGAAGAGGAAGGTCAGAATTCGGAAACCATCTTTCATCTGAAGAAGTCATATGGTGAATTCACCCTGCTGGAAGCGCAATTGATCACGGGCCGTACCCATCAGTTGCGCGTGCAGTTGGCGCATCTGGGCTTTCCGATTGCCGGTGATGATAAATACGGGGATTTTGCGCTCAACAAAGCGCTACAAAAACGCGGGCTGAAACGCATGTTTCTGCATTCCGCCGAAACTGGCATCCGTCACCCCTTGTCTGGCGATAAACTGAAGCTGATTGCGCCTTTGCCGGCTGCGTTGCAAGCCTTCCTCACCTCGCTGGAAAAATCCCAGGCCACTAAAAATCCTTAAACCCGAATCCTTAATATCAAGATAGAAGCAAGAGTCCCCATGCGCAGCACGCAATTTGATCTGATTATTTTTGACTGGGATGGCACGCTCGCCAATTCCACCCAACTGATTGTTGACGCCATCTGCCAGGGCAGTGTGGACGTCGGTTTGCCATTGCCTACGCAGGAGGCGGCCAGCGGTATCATTGGTCTGGGCTTGCGCGAGGCGCTGATCGAGCTGTTTGGCACAGTGCCTGAAACCAAGATTCAGCAACTGATGGCGCGTTATGCACTCTATTACAACAGTGGCGAAAACGAGATTCCCTTGTTTGACGGCGCAGCTGAGGCCGTGGCGGAGCTGCATGCGCGGGGCATTGCCTTGGCCGTGGCGACCGGCAAAGGGCGGGCGGGATTGAATCGCGCCTTGAAAAACAGTGGCATAGGCCATTATTTTCATGCGACCCGCTGCGTGGATGAATGTCATTCCAAGCCGCACCCGCAGATGATCCATGAGCTGATGGAGGAAGTGGGTGCCTCGCCTGAACGTACGCTAATGATAGGAGATACCAGTTTTGATTTGCAGATGGCAAGCAATGCCGGCGTGCGCAGTCTCGGCGTCAGTTACGGTGCCCACCCGCTGGAGCGCCTGCTACCGCATGCGCCTCTTGCCCATTTCGATGAATTTACTAAATTAAATCAATGGCTGATAATGAACGCCTGATCTGCGAAAGCGCCAGCCTGCTGGAAAAAGGGCAGGGTGTGCGCTTTGATCTGCCGGAATTTGGGCCGCGCGTTACGGGATTCGTGGTGCGCTACCAGGGCAAGGTCTGCGGATTTATCAATCAATGTGCGCATGTGCCGGTGGAGTTGGATTGGAATCCCGGTGATTTTTTCGATCTGACACAGCACTATATTATTTGTGCCACACATGGCGCGCACTTTTTGCCAGATAGCGGGTATTGTGTGATGGGGCCATGCAAAGGCCGCAGCCTCAAGCAGCTTCCCGTATTCGAGCGGGATTCCTTTGTTTTCATTAACCTTGAAAGTCTGAAGCATGTCTGACAACAATCAACACGATCCGAACTGGGAACGTCAAACGCTGGAAAAGCTGGCGTTTGCCGCCATTCGGGAACAACGCCGCAACCGTTTCTGGGGCGTGCTCTTCAAATCCCTAACCTTTATCTACCTGTTCATGCTGCTGTTCTATGCGATGGATTGGGTAGGCGGCGACAGCAGTGCCAATAGCGACCACACCGCGATTATCGATATCTCCGGCGTGATTGGCAGCGACGACCAGGTGAATGCCGATGACGTAATTGGCAGCCTCGAGTCCGCGTACGAAAACAAACATACCAAGGGCATTATCCTGCGCATCAACAGTCCTGGTGGTAGCCCGGTGCAGGCAGGTATTATCAATGATGAGATTCATCGTCAGCGCAAATTGCACCCGAATATCCCGGTGTACGCCGTGGTGGAAGACATCTGCGCTTCGGGTGGCTATTACATCGCGGTGGCGGCCGACAAGATTTTTGTCGACAAAGCCAGCATCGTCGGTTCGATTGGTGTGCTGATGGATGGCTTCGGCTTCACCGGCATCATGGACAAGGCTGGCGTTGAGCGCCGCTTGCTGACCGCAGGTGAAAACAAGGCCATGCTGGACCCATTCTCTCCCGTCAATCCCAAGCACAAGGAATACGCGCAGAGCATGCTCAACCAGATTCACCAGCAATTCATTACAGTGGTGCGTGAAGGGCGCGGCAAGCGTCTGAAAGAAACCGAAGATACGTTCAGCGGTTTATTCTGGAGTGGTGAGACCAGCGTGCAAATGGGCCTGGCAGATGGCTTCGGCAGCTCGGATTACGTCGCGCGCGAGATCATCAAGCAGGAGAAAATCGTCGACTTCACCGCGCGTGAAGGGCTGGCAGACAAATTTGCCAAGCGTATTGGCGCTTCCATGGGCAATGCTGCCATGGGGACAGTATTCAGTGGTATGAAGATGCATTAATCATTGAGGCAGTT
The DNA here is from genome assembly GCA_035565335.1 of Methylovorus sp. Taxonomy (GTDB): domain Bacteria; phylum Pseudomonadota; class Gammaproteobacteria; order Burkholderiales; family Methylophilaceae; genus Methylovorus. Next base: position 81,309 of record DATMSO010000089.1, on the reverse strand, counting down.
GCCAGACACGGCTGAGCCGGTCTGGTCATGTGCATCAACAAAATAGAGCAATAAAAAAGCCCCGATATTCGGGGCTTTTTTATTGCGGGTTAACCGCATGGTGTTAAGGCTAAATGTTTTGTGACTTGATGTAGTCAATCAGCTTGTTGGTGGATTCATCATAATCACATGTCAGCTTGCCATCGGTGAGCTGCGGCAGAATCTTCTGGGCAATCTGCTTGCCGTATTCCACGCCCCACTGATCGAATGAATTGATGTTCCAGACGATGCCTTGTACGAAGATCTTGTGCTCATACAGCGCGATCAGCTTACCCAGGGTTTTTGGATCCAGCTTGTCGAAGAGCATTGTGCTGGTCGGGCGGTTGCCGCCAAACACGCGATGCGGCAGCAGCTTCATGATGGTTTGGTGATCCAGGCCTTGCTCTTCCAGCTCGATCTTGGCCTCTTTGGCAGATTTGCCTTGCATCAATGCACGGGTTTGCGCGAGCAGGTTGGCGATCAGGATATGGTGATGCTCATCGCCATTTTTGCCAATCGCGTAATGGCTGTGCAACGGCATGAGGAAGTCACATGGAATCAGCTTGTTGCCCTGATGGATCAGTTGATAAAACGCATGCTGACCATTGGTGCCGGACTCGCCCCAGATGATCGGGCCGGTGGTGTAGTTGATGCGTTCACCGGCGCGATTGACGAACTTGCCGTTACTTTCCATATCTGCCTGCTGCAGATAGGCCGTAAAGCGTGACAGGCCCTGATCGTACGGCAGGATGGCGTGCGTTTCTGCTTCAAAGAAGTTGTTGTACCAGATGCCCAGCATGGCCATGATCACTGGCAGGTTTTGCTCCAGTGGCGCGCTGCGGAAGTGCTGGTCCATTTCGTGCCCGCCTTCCAGCAGTTGCTCGAAATTGTCCATGCCGATATAGAGTGCGATAGGCAAGCCAATCGCGGACCACAACGAGTAACGGCCGCCGACCCAGTCCCAGAATTCAAACATGTTGGCAGTATCAATACCAAAGCTGCTCACCGCCTTGGCATTGGTAGACAGCGCGACAAAGTGCTTGGCCACATGGGCTTCATCGCCCGCAGCCTGCAGGAACCACGTGCGGGCAGAGCGCGCGTTAGTCATGGTTTCCTGCGTGGTGAATGTTTTGGAAGCGACGATGAATAGGGTGGTGTCCGGCTGGCACTTCTCCAGCACTTGCGCCAGGTGGGCACCATCAATATTGGATACGAAATGCGCATTCAGATCAGGGCTGGCATATGCCTTGAGCGCGGTACAGACCATCACCGGGCCGAGATCGGAGCCACCAATGCCGATATTAACGATATCGGTAATACGCTTGCCGCTATAGCCTTTCCACTCGCCGGAGCGGACTTGTTCGCTGAAGCTGCGCATTTGTGCCAGCACGCGATTCACATCCGGCATGACATCCTTGCCATCGACCAGCACAGGCGTATTGCTGCGGTTGCGCAGTGCTGTATGCAGTACCGCACGGTTCTCGGTGAAGTTGATTTTTTCACCGCTGAACATCCGTTCACGCCACTGTTCAACATCGGTCTCCCGCGCCAGGGTGAATAGCAAAGACATGGTCTCGGCCGTGATGCGATGCTTGGAATAGTCCAGCAACAAATCACCCAGTTGCAGCGAGAATTTTTCAAATCGCTTGTCATCTTGCGCGAACATGTCGCGCATTTGCAGAGGGAAAATGTCTTGGAAGTGACGTTGCAGCTGTTGCCATACAGGCAAATTTGTTGGATTACTCATGCAGTTTTTTAGTTTATTCGGTATTGGAAGGTTGAGTTGTTAGCGGTATGCGCACTTGTTGGGTGGCATTTGGCTACTAGTCTAACTATTTTTACGATATTTCGATACTGCCAGCCTAGTCTAGACTGGCTTAATTAACATTTTATTAATAAATCAGCGAATGTGATGCAGGCCTTATGCAGATTCGGGCTGCAATATCAATCCGGCAAGCGGTGGCAAGGTAAGTTCAATCGAGTGCTGGCATCCCATCCAGGGCACAGCTTCACTATGCAGCAAGCCGCCATTGCCCAGATTGCTGCCGCCATAGCACTCGGCATCGGTGTTGATCAGCTCGCGATACACGCCGGCATGGGGGACGCCGATGCGATACTGCATGCGGGGTACCGGCGTGAAATTCAGCAATATCACCAGCGTTTCGCCCGCCCGCCCTGAGCGCACAAAACTAATGGTGGATTGCTCTGCATCATTACAGTCTATCCAGTGGAAGCCGGCCTGCTCAAAGTCCAGTGCATGTAATGCCGGATAGTTTTTATAAGCATGATTAAGGTCGCGGCAGAGGCGCTGGATGCCCTGATTAAAACGTTCGCCGAGCAATTGCCAATCGAGAGATGCGTTGACATTCCATTCGCGGCTCTGGCCAATCTCATTGCCCATGAAACTGAGTTTTTTACCGGAAATAGTAGCCTGGTAAGCCATCAATAAGCGCAAGTTGGCAAATTTCTGCCAGCTATCTCCAGGCATTTTTTCCAGCAATGATCGTTTGCCATGCACCACCTCATCATGCGAGAAGGGCAGCAGGAAGTTTTCGGTATAGGCATAGAGCTGACCAAAGGTGAGCTTTTGCTGATGGTAGCGGCGGTGTATCGGGTCATTCCCCATATAGGACAGCGTATCGTTCATCCAGCCCATGTTCCACTTCATGGAAAAGCCCAGTCCGCCAAGATAAACCGGCCGTGATACCATGGGGAAAGAGGTCGATTCTTCGGCAATGGTCAGTGCGCCAGGAAAATCCTCGTGCACCATCATGTTGAGTTGCCGCAAAAAGTCGATGACATCCAGATTCTCGCGCCCGCCAAACTTGTTAGGCAGCCACTCGCCTTCCTTGCGGGAGTAGTCCAGATACAGCATGGAGGCCACAGCATCCACGCGCAGACCATCAATGTGTAATTCTTTCAGCCAGTAATAGGCATTGCTGATCAGGAAGTTACGAACCTCATTGCGCCCGTAATTGAAAATATAGGTACCCCAGTCCTGGTGTTCACCCAGGCGCGGATCTTCATGTTCGTACAGTGCGGAGCCATCAAAGCGAGCCAGTGCCCAGTCATCCTTGGGGAAGTGCCCCGGCACCCAATCCAGAATCACCCCTATGCCGGCCTGATGGCAACGATCGACGAAATAACGGAAATCATCGGGGCTGCCAAAGCGGTTGGTGATACCAAAATAGCCCGTGGTTTGGTAACCCCAGGATTCGTTCAGTGGATGCTCCGAGATCGGCAATAGTTCGATATGGGTATATCCCATGTCCTGAACATAAGGAATAAGTTGCTCCGCCAGCTGCCGATAGCCAAGAAAATGGCCGTGCTCATCGCGTCGCCAAGAGCCCAGATGGACTTCGTAACAGTTGAGTGGCGCATGCAGCCAATCGCGCTCTGCACGCGCTTTCAGCCAGGCATCATCCTGCCATTGATAGCCATCCAGTCGGGTAACCTTGCTGGCTGTCCCTGGCAACGCCTCAAAACTGAAGCCGTAGGGGTCGGTTTTAATATGGAGATGGCCGGTATTGCGATTACGAATTTCGAATTTATAAAGCTGATTTTCAGTGAGCTGCGGGATGAAGAGTTCCCATACGCCGCTGGAGCCATGGCAGTGCATGGCATGAACGCGGCCATCCCATTGATTGAAGTCACCGACCACGCTTACGCGCTCGGCTGTTGGCGCCCAAACGGCGAACCGTACGCCTGCGACGCCTTGGTGAGAACACAGATGGGCACCCAGGGTGCGATAGGCTAGCTTGAGCCTGCCTTCACCCAGCAGATACAACTCATCATTGCTGAGCATGGGGCCAAAGGAATAAGGGTTCCAGGTCTCAATGGTTTGACCATGTTGCTCAATCCTGAGCTGACAGGGGCTTTCAGGCGGCACCGGCCCTGACCATTCAAAAAATCCCTCTACCTCGCTCGGGGTAAGCTTCTCCCAAGCATGCCCCAATTTGAGCCAGACCTGATGGGCGTGTGGCAAAAATGCGCGAAAACTGTGCTGTCCATCATGCACATGTAATCCCAGCACGCTGTGAGGGTTGTGATGTTTCGCTTGAACAACTAGCGATAATTCGTCGTTTTTAATGGTCTTTGGCAAGGTGGCAATCGAAAAAAATTATCTGGATTAAGGAATTAAATCTACTGGATATCCGTCAATTATCGTGACTATAATGATTCACGACGGCCTCTACACAGGCTGGGAAGTCCATAACGGCGGCCTTCAAGCACTAATTACAACTATAATTCAGGAGTAGTAATAATGCACCAGGATTTGACCTCAACTCGCTTCATTAGTGCCCTGACCAAAAATACGGTCGCTTTAATTCTGGCTGGCGGCAAAGGTAGCCGCCTGAAAGATCTCACCAACTGGCGCGCTAAACCAGCTGTACCTTTCGGTGGAAAATTCCGCATTATTGATTTTCCGCTTTCCAATTGCATGAACTCTGGCGTGCGCCGCATCGGCGTGGTTACCCAGTACAAATCGCATAGCCTGATGCAGCATATCCAGCGCGGCTGGGGCTTTCTGCGAGGCGAATTCAATGAGTTTGTCGAGCTGCTTCCTGCGCAGCAGCGCATTCAGGAAGAGTGGTACAAAGGCACGGCAGATGCGGTTTTTCAGAATCTCGATATCCTGCGCAATACTGGTGCAGAATATGTGCTGATCCTGGCCGGAGACCATATCTACAAGATGGATTACGGTCAGATGCTGGCATCCCATGTGAAGAATAAAGCCGACATGACGGTGGCGTGTGTCAATGTCCCGGTGGAAGATGCCAAGGCGTTTGGTGTCATGGGTGTGGACGACGAGGACCGCGTCATCGACTTCAGCGAGAAGCCGGACAACCCCAAGCCACTGCCCGACAATCCGGACCAGGTGCTGGCCAGCATGGGCATTTATGTCTTCAATGCATCGTTCCTGTATGAGCAGCTGATTCGCGATGCGGATGCTCCGCACTCCCAGCACGACTTCGGGCGCGACATCATTCCTTACATGATCAAGAAGTATCGTGTGTATGCGCACCGCTTCACGGAAAGTTGCGTGGGCGCCTCGGATGGCAACTACTACTGGCGCGATGTTGGTACGGTTGATGCTTATTGGGAAGCGAATATGGAGCTGACCAAGGTTATCCCCGAACTTAACCTGTATGACCGTCACTGGCCAATCTGGACCTATCAGGAGCAACTGCCTCCAGCCAAGTTTGTCTTTGATAATGCTGATCGTTGCGGCATGGCCACGGACTCGCTGGTATCCGGCGGTTGCATCATCAGCGGCGCCAAGGTCAGCCGTTCGGTGCTGTTCTCCGATATTCGCGTCAACAGTTATTCGAATATCGAAGACTCGGTCATCCTGCCCAAGGTGGATATAGGTCGCTATGTCACGCTGAAGCGGGTAGTGGTCGACAAGGGCACGCGGATTCCGGATGGCATGGAGATCGGGGTTAACCCCGAGCAGGACCGCAAGCGGTTTTATGTGTCGGAAAAGGGGATTACGCTGGTCACCCCGGATATGCTGGGGCAGTCCATACATCAAGCAAGATAGGCGTTCCCGGGCTCGCCTGGGGACTTTCATTGTTCAGTACAGCACTTGCCTGCTGTCTTGAGAGGTCACATGACGGATAAACGCCCCAAGCTTTACCTTAACCTCTACTGGCACATGCATCAGCCCGATTATCGCGATACGCTGACCGGGCAATATGTGCTGCCATGGACCTATCTGCATGCCATCAAGGATTACACCGACATGGCCTGGCATCTCGAGGCCAACCCCCAGGCCCGGGTTACCTTCAACTTTGTGCCGGTGCTGCTTGATCAGCTGGAAGATTATAGCGACCAGTTTGCCAGCGGCGATATTCGCGATCCTTTGCTGGCGCTACTGGCAGAGGAGGCGCTGGATAACATCAGCACCGAGCAGTGCAATCTGATCATCGACAGCTGCTTCAAGAGCCACCACGAAAAAATGCTGGCGCCGTTTGCGCACTACCAGCGCCTGCACAATATCTACAAAGCCCTGCAGATCGAGGGGAGTGCAGCCTTCAACTACCTTTCCGCCCAATACAAGGCCGACCTGCTGGTCTGGTATCACCTGGCCTGGACGGGGGAAAGCATACGTCGCACCAATACCTTTGTTCAGAAGCTGATGGAGAAGGGCACGCAATTTACCCTGGAGGAACGCCGCGCCCTGTTTCGCCTGATCGGCGAACTCATCAGCGGGCTGATTCCCCGCTACAAGGCCCTGCAGGATCAGGGCCGCATCGAGCTTTCCACCACGCCGCATTACCATCCTATCGTGCCATTGCTGCTGGATTTTAAGTCTACGCGCGACGCCATGCCTTACGCACCTTTGCCGCACACCTCGCGCTATCCGGGTGGCAAGGACAGGGCCTGCGCGCATATCCGCCAGGCCCAGACATCGCATGCGGTGCGATTCGGCAAGCCCGCCACTGGCATGTGGCCGGCAGAGGGCGCTGTCTCCTACGCCACGCTGACGCTGATGGCGCAACACGGACTCAAATGGGCGGCCACAGGCGAAGGCGTGCTGACGCATAGTCTTTACAAGTCTTTTGAAGGTTTTGGCCTGCCCAAGCAGGATTACCTTTATCAGCCATATCGCATCACCGATGGCCAGAATGACATCTTGTGCTTTTTCCGCGATGACGGACTATCTGACAAAATCGGCTTTGAATATTCCAAGCTCTACGCCAGTGAAGCGGTGAGCGACTTCATACGCTCGCTGGAGCACATCCAGTCCGCCAATACCCGCACGCAGTGCCCGGTAGTGAGCGTGATTCTCGATGGTGAAAATGCCTGGGAATACTATCCTTACAACGCCTATTACTTTCTCAGCGAACTTTATGCCGCCCTGGTGGATCATCCCAATATCGAGATGGCTACCTTCAGCGACATTCTCGCCCTGCCGGGCAACACCGTTGCCATGGAAACGCTGCCCGAAGTGGCGGCTGGCAGCTGGGTGTATGGCAGCTTCAGCACTTGGATAGGGTCGACTGAAAAAAATCGCGGCTGGGATCTGCTCTGCGATGCCAAGGAGTGCTATGACCGTGTCATGCAGGATGGTCTGCTCACCGCCGAGGAAATTGCTGCCTGCGAACGGCAACTTGCCATATGCGAAGGCTCAGACTGGTTCTGGTGGTTTGGTGATTACAACTCGGCCATGAGTGTCGACAGTTTTGACCGGCTCTACCGCCGCAATCTGAGCAATCTTTACCATCTGCTCAAACTGCCGGTTCCAGAGGTATTAAACCGCCCCATCAGCGTAGGGGCGGGTGACCCTGCCGTCGGCGGCACCATGCGCCGTGGGCAGGAAGCGTAAGCAAGATGCACAGATTATTAACGATGCAAGCGACAGGAGCGTAAGTTGGCCAAAACCGTTGCACTTTTGCTGGGAGTCCATGCGCACCAGCCCGTGGGCAATTTCGAGAGCGTGCTCGACGATGCGCATGTGCGTTGTTATGGGCCTTTTTTGCGTGTGCTGTACGAATATCCGGCATTCAAGTTCGCCATTCATATCAGTGGCTGGCTGCTGGAATACATGCTGAATAAATACCCGGAAGACATGGCGCTGCTGAAGGAAATGGTGGCGCGGGATCAAGCCGAACTGGTGGGTGCAGGCTTCACTGAGCCGGTGCTGGCCTCCATCCCGGCGCGTGACCGCGTTGGTCAGATCGGCATGCTGTCCACCTGCCTTAAGAAAAAGCTGGGGCAAACGCCGCAAGGCGCCTGGCTGACCGAGCGCGTCTGGGAGGCCACAGTGGTGCCGGCCTTGTCTGATTCCGGCATACGCTACGTGATGGTCGACGATTATCACTTCATGTGCACCGGCCGCAGCGGCGATGCGCTAAAAGGCTATTACACCACCGAGGAAGATGGCCGCCAGATTGATCTCTTTCCGATTTCTGAATCGCTACGTTATCGCCTGCCTTTCTCGCCAGCAGAAGAGGTGGTGGGTTATCTGGAAAGTCTGGCAGATGACAGCAAGCAGGCCGCGGCCATTTATTTTGACGACATTGAAAAGTTTGGTATCTGGCCCGAGACCTATGAGTGGGTGTATGAGCGCGGCTGGCTGCGCAATTTCATTGAAGGCGTGCTGGCTTCTTCCATCATCAAGCCCATGCGTTACATCGATTATCACGCCATGGCAAAGACGCGCGGCGTGGTCTATCTGCCGACGGCTTCGTATATTGAAATGAATGAATGGACTTTGCCGGTGCCGGCAGCCCATCACTATGCCGACCTGGTAGGGCAGGAAAAATACAATAACCGCTACGAAATCACCAAGCCCTATGTGCGTGGCGGTATCTGGCGCAATTTCTTCATGCGCTATCCGGAGTCGAACTGGATGCACAAGCGCATGCTGGCCTTGTCCGAGCGCTTCCATCAGCTGCCTGACAACAAGAAAACCGCGGACATGCGCCAGGCCCTGTATGAAGCGCAGGCCAATGATGCCTACTGGCACGGCTTGTTCGGCGGCCTCTATCTCCCGCATTTGCGACGGGCGGTATACAACGCCATGCTCAAGCTGGAAAGTATGCTGGACAAGGTCTCCACCCGGCCAGCCAAAGTCATGCAAGATCTGGATCTGGATGGTCATGATGAAGTGTTTCTGCATACCGGCGATATACAGGCCGTGGTGCGCCAGGATGGCAGCGCGGCGGTTTGCGAATTTGACAGCTACCGGCTGCACCACAATTTTGGCGATACCTTGACCCGGCAGGAGGAGCATTATCACCGCAAGGTACACGCCCAGCCCGAGCATGCGCATGGCGGCGAGGGCATTGCGAATCCGCATGAGCGCATGAGCCTGAAACATGAGATTACGCAGGCCGATCTCGCTACCGACAGTTATCGCAAGGTGCTGTTTTGCGATGCTGTCATGCACGAGAATGACAGCTTTACAGCCCTGACTTACAAAGGTGTGGCGGGCGTCAAAAGCGCGGCCCACTACAAGGCAGAATACAAAGGCCTGACATTCCTTAAAAAAATCAGCGTGGAAGGCGAGTCCCTCAATGTCAGCTATGAAGTCAGCGCCAGCAGCAATGGCGTTTTCAAGGTTGAAATCAATCTTGCCATGCCAAGTTGCGATGGCCCGGCCGGCCGCTTTGTCATTGGTGATCATGTGCCCGGTGGCTTTGGTCAACCTCTGCAATGGCCCGAATTGAGTCACCTGCTGCTGGAAGATGCCGTCATGGGTGGTGCGCTGGCGCTGGAGGTGAATATCCCATGCCATTTGAGTACCTATCCCCACTTCAGTGTTTCGCAATCGGAAGCCGGCTTTGAAAAGATCATGCAGGCAGTGACGCTGGAGCTCAGCTGGCCGCTGAACCAGATGCAAAGCCCGCTGACCGTCAGCCTGCATGTCAAATAATGTCGCGCTGCGATTGATGAAGGGATAACGATTTGTTTCTGGGTGTGGATATCGGCGGGACCAACCTGCGCGTGGGTGTGGTTCAGCATCATGCTGTAATTCATGAACAACGCGCCCTGGCGGATTTTTCCGGGCTGTGCGCCAGGCTGAGTCCGGAGGAAGCATGGCAACAGATCATCGCCACCACAGCATCCACCTTGCGGCAATGCATGGAGCAGTACCCACAGGCCAAGGCCGTGGGTATCGGCTTTCCTGGCTTTATTGATCCAGTGCATGGCACCGTGGCACAGTCGCCCAATCTGCCGGGCTTGCGCAATGTGGATCTGGCGGGCGATCTGTCTGCGGCCATCGGGCTGCCGGTGGTGGTGGAAAACGATGCGCTCGCAGCCGCCTACGGTGAATATGTGCTGTGCGACCCCAAGCCACATAGTCTGTTGTATGCAGGCCTGGGGACGGGCGTAGGCGGCGGCATGATCTATGCCGGCCGGTCTTTTACCGGCGAACACGGCGTTGCGATGGAAATCGGCCATATCATTGTGGAGCCCGGTGGCCGCTTGTGCGGTTGCGGCAACCACGGCTGCATGGAGCAATACGCCTCGGCCAGTGGCATCGCGCAAAGCTATCACATGGCGACCGGTCAGCGTGTGGAAGTGGATGCCATTGCCCAGGCGGCGCGAGAAGGTGGACAAGCCGCGGTGGAGGCATTCGCACTTGCCGGAGCAACGCTGGCACAAGCGTTGGCGCATGTGGTCAAGACAGTGGATGTCGGTCTTATCGTCATAGGTGGCGGTGTAAGTCAGGCTTGGGATTTGATGGCGCCTGCTTTTCTTACCCGCATGGAGCGCGACATGATCCCCGTGCTGAAAGACAGGCTGCGCGTGCAATGTTCAGTCAGTGGTGACCGTGCGGGCATCATCGGTGCCGCCGCCTTGGCAGAGATTATTCTGGCGTCATCTTCCTGACGATAATTTGAAGCAAAACTGCCGGCGAATCTACGCCAATCTGCCACAAAACTGTCATATCCCGCTGTTAAGCTCGCCTCCGAAAAGGGGGCATCATGAGACAAGTTCATGTACAACAATCGCATTTAAGTGGCTGGGGCGCCAGGGTGGTATTGCAGCCGGCGCTTTCCATTCGCGCAGCCGCTCAGGACGAAACGGCCATTTCCTCGCTGGAACTGCACAAAATACTCAAGCACCGTCAGCTGACGGCGGTATTTCAGCCCATTGCCGACTTGCGCAGCGCCAGTATTTTTGGGCATGAGGGCCTGATACGCGGACCGGCTGATACGCGTTTGCACATGCCGCTCGCCTTGTTTGAAGAAGCCGAACAGCATCACCTGCTGCTGGAAGTGGAGCATCTCAGTCGCCAGGTAGTGCTCGAGTCGTATGCTCAGCAGGGCGCTGGCGCCAAGCTCTTTCTCAATGTAAGTCCGGCTTCGCTGCTGCAGCCGCATGTGGCGAGGGGAGCCACGCTTTCCTATATACATCAGCTGGGCCTGGATCCGCACGATGTGATTATCGAGCTTACCGAAAACTCGCCTACCTATGACTACGACACCTTGCGTCACGCTGCCGAACATTACCGCAGCATGGGGTTTGAGATCGCCATGGATGATCTGGGGGAGGGGTTTTCCAGCCTGCGCTTATGGTCCGAGCTGCGTCCGGATTACGTCAAGATAGACAAGCATTTCATCCGGAATATAGATCGTGATCAGGTGAAGCTGGATTTTGTGCGCTCCATCCAGCAGATTGCGCTCAACTCTGGCACCAAGGTGATTGCCGAAGGCATAGAAACCGAAGCCGAGCTGATGATCGTCAAAGATCTGAAAATTCCTTTCGGACAGGGGTACCTGATCAACCGCCCGCAAGCTTCATTACATACCGATCTCAGCCCTGTGGCAGCAGAGCTGATGCAGCGCAATGCCGTGCATGTTTATCAGAGTGCTGCCGTGCCGGTGCAGGCGCGTTCCAACATCAGCAAGCTGATACGTTATGTATCGCCCGTCAGCCCGCAAACCAGCAATGACGATGTTTATCAGATATTTGAAAAGCAGCCCACGCTGTATTCGCTGCCGGTGGTCGCGCAGGGGCGCCCGGTAGGCTTGATCAGTCGCTACAACATGATCGACCATCTGGCCCGCCCCTATACGCGCGAGCTCTATGGCAAGCGTTACTGCAGCATTTTCATGGACAACCAGCCCCTGGTGGTGGACAACAGCCTTAGCCTGCAAGCCCTGAGTGATCTCATCATCAATATGGAGCCGCACCATTTATCTAATGGTTTCATCATTACCGAGTCGGGGAATTACCTCGGCATGGGTAGTGGGCACGATCTCCTGCGCGAAATCACGCAAATGCAGATCAATGCTGCGCGCTACGCTAATCCGCTGACCATGCTGCCAGGCAATGTACCCATCAATGAACACATGGATCGCCTATTGCAAGCGGGGATTACCTTTCACGCCTGTTATTGCGATCTTGATTCGTTCAAGCCCTTTAATGATGTGTATGGCTTCAGGCGTGGTGACGAGTTGATTCAGTTCACCGGCAAGCTCCTGAACGAACATATTGCCAATGAGCTGGATTTTGTCGGCCATATTGGTGGCGATGATTTCATCCTGATTTTTCAGAGTGAAGACTGGGAGCAGCGGTGTCTGGATGTACTGCAGATTCTGGCGCAAGCGATTCCGGCCTTCTATGACGAGGCTGACCGCCAGCGCGGCGGCATTGCCGCAGAAGATCGCCAGGGCAATCCGCTGTTTTATCCTTTCGTCAGCATGTCCGTCGGCAGCGTCAAGGCCGATCCTGTCGGTTTCCGCAGCCATCATGAAGTGGCAGCGGCCATGACGATTGCCAAAAAGCAGGCCAAGAAAATAAGCGGTAACAGCCTTTTTCTGGAGCGGCGGGGTAAATAGGTTAAGGACGGGGGAGGCGCTGTACCTCATGGTCAAACACGGATAGATAGTCCGACTGATGTAAAAACAGCAACGCCCAAGGTTTCATTGCCTTGGGTGTTGCTGTTTTTTATATCACGGCCTGTACGATGCACAGGCAGGCAAGCTTAACGCACGGTGGTTGTCACTACAATGCGGTTTGCGCGGCAGTTGCTACCGGCAATACCACCCAGTGTAGCGGCGACAGCACCCAGCAGGAAAGCCAGAAAGCCCCACAAGGTCAGGTGTGCACCAACACGCGCTGTCTTATCCGCAGCAACAGCGGCCTTATCACTCGCCACTTCTGCAGTGTGGTTGATGGCAGCTTGCGCATCCTGTGCTGATTTTTCCCATGCATCCAGTTTCTGCGCTGCTTCTTCCTTGCTGATATTGGTTTTTTCGGCAATCAGATCAACAACCGCCTGGCGATCCTCTGGTGTGGCATTGCTACCTTTATCTACCAGCGTTTTTACCTTGGCATACACGTCAGCAGACTCGCTTTGATTCGCTGCATCCTGATTGGCCGCAGCTTGACCACTTTGATTGGCCGCATGTGCCAGCAGGCCTTGCAGTTCGCGCTCGACGCTATCCCATGAGAGATTGGTGTTGGCGGCTTCCTGCTTGCCCTTGTTAATCAGATCCGGTGCTGCCGCAGCGGCCCCATGTGCAGCGCCGCTCACCGCAGAGCTTGCCAGATTGCCAACGCCCGCCAGAGTGCCGCCTATCAGGCTGCCCACCAGATAAACGCCGAGCAGGGTTGCAGTGGCCCAAGTCACGATGCCGTGCAATGCGCCGTCCATTCTTGCTGGCAAGCCTGCCATTTCGCCCGCGACGATGCCACCGATGACCAATGACAGGAAGAAAGACACCACCCACCATAAGCCGGCGCCCATGCCAAACGCTTCAGCACTGGGCGAACCATTGGCTTGCAAAGGGTCCAGCGTGCTCAGTCCGACACCGGCTCCCAGCATGCTCAATAGAAACTGCACGGTAAGGGTGACGGCCACGCCAGCGAAAATGGCGGACCAGGAAATAGGTTTAAGTGCCGGCGCGTAAGGGTAGAGTCCGCTGCGTACCGTCGTGGTTTCATCATAGGTGTGTGTCGTTGCCATGGTATTCCTCCAGCTGAATATTGTTGATTTTGAAGGGCACGATCAGCATGGCATGCTGACACGTACCTCATTGCAAACCCTTGAATGCCGGATTTGCAATGAGGACCATTCTAGGGGCAGGGTGGCATCGCGCCTGTCAGAACACGGCTTAAATTGCCTTAGGGGTTTTTGAGCTTTGGTATAAGCAGATTCTTACGCGCACGTAGGCGAATATTGAGTGATCGAAATGATCGAGCATGAAAAAAGGCCCCGAAGGGCCTTGAGTGTGATTACTTTGCCGGCAGGGCTTCCGCGGGCGGAAGCGATTTATCTTTACTATCGGGCATTTGCGCCAGAATCTGGCAGGCCACCGTACTAAGGTAAGGAAGCGATTGCAGGGCCAGCATGGTCACCCACAACTGCGCATCTGCATTCTCGATGCCGCGCGAGTAAATCATGGCAGCCGCGGCGACAATCAGCGCCAGCAACAACAGAATTTCCTCACGGATAGGCGTGATCAAGCTGCGTTTGCCGGTACCTTTGCCTTTGGCGGTGGTCTTGAACACGCCACGCTTTTGCACCAGCCCCGCGATAATGCCGCGGGCAATGGCATGCGACAGACCCAGGCTGGCGAGTGAAGCGCCAAAAATGTCCATCCACTTGCATTCTTTCATGGTCTTGCGATACAGCACCGGCCCCAACGCACCCTTGACCACCAGGAAGCACAGGATAGGTGTCAGCATGATGGGTACCGGCAGGCTGAATGACTTAGGGAAAGCCAGCATCGCCATGGTCCAGCCAATGGAGCTTAACGTGAATACCAGTTGTAAGGCATCGCCCAGCCAGCCAAACCAGCCGGTCAGGAAGTGGTAGCGCTGACCAAAGTTCAGGGTAGAGGAGCCCAGCAATTTTGGCATGTGACGTTTCAAAATCTGCATCGCGCCAAAAGCCCAGCGGAAACGCTGCGACTTCAGTGCGTTGAAATCGGATGGCGTCAGGCCACGACCAAAGGTTTCGTCGATATAACGCAGCTCATATTGCTCTTCCAGCAGGCGCAGGCCAAGCTCGGTATCCTCGCAAATGCACCATTCGGACCAGCCACCGACATCCACCAGCGCCTGATGGCGTACCAATGTCATGGTGCCGTGCTGGATCAGCGCATTGCGCTCGTGGCGATGGTGCATGCCGATGCGGAAGAAGCCTTCGAACTCCCAGTTGCTCATGCGACGGAAGAAATTGTTTTCCCATTCGCGGTGCGCTTGTGGAGCCTGTACCACAGCTACCTTATCTTCGCTGAAATGCGGCACCAGGGCACCCAGCCAGTCGGGCGTGACCACATAGTCGGCATCCACCACCCCGATCACTTCGGTGCGCGGGTCAGTCTGTTGCAAGGCAAAATTCAGGGCGCCAGCCTTGAAGCCCGGCCACTGCGGCAGGTGGAAGAACTTGAAGTTGTCCGGCAGGTTGGCCATATAGGCTTCCACCGGTTTCCACTTGCTTTCGTCCTTGGTGTTGTTGTCGACTACGATGACTTCAAACTGCGTGTAATCCAGCTTGACCAGGCTTTCAATGGTGGCGATCACCATCTCCGGCGGCTCGTTGTAGCAGGCCAGATGCACGGAAACGAATTTTTCCTGATCGGCCGGCACCGGTTTGGCCCGCTTGAACGCACGCAGCCAGCCGCCCTTGAACATGACTTCACTGAACTCCACGCCGTAAATCATCAGCACGGCAGAGGTGAGCGCCATGCCGACAATCAGGCCGATCAGCACGATAAAGTCGCGCAGGCTATAGTAATAATCGCTAGGCAGGTTGTAGGCGATGACCAGCGTGGTGATACAGGCTTGCAGCAAGATCGCCATTGACAGGCGACCACCCAGGCCCCAATGACGGAAGCGGTAGGCAATAAACAGAATAGGCAGAAAGCCCAGGAAAGTTGCCCAGCTGGCTTTGATCAGCCAGCGTGTGTCCGTCGGCACCGCGCCTTGCAGCGAGTACTTCATCTGGCGCTTGCCATCAAACATGCCCCAATAGGCACCGGCCCAACCTTCGACTTTTACCTTCCAGGGCTGGTCGATGGCTTCCATCAGGTAGTAGTCGTAATTCTGATAGGCGGTTTTTGCCAGAAATTCACGCACAAACTGCGCCTGATTGACCTTGGAGGCCACGGCGGCACCAATGGCAGGGCCTTCGCTAGGCCAGCCGATTTCCCCGATCACAATCTTCTTGCGCGGGTATTTCTCCATCAGCTCCTGATAGCGCTGGAATGCATATTCCACCGCTTTGTCGGCAGGCACGCCTTCGTGGTAGGGCAGCAGGTGCACGGTAATGAAATCGACATGGCGCACCAGCTCGGGATTCTTTAACCAAACGTGCCAGGGTTCGGCGGTGGATACCGGGACATTGACGTTTTCACGCACTTCATCCAGGTAGCCTATCATTTGATCGACCGTTAGATCTGCGCGCAGCAGCGCCTCGTTACCGATGATCACACGTTCGATTTGCGGATAGGTCGCGACTTGGGTTTCCAGCGCGGCGATTTCACGGCGATTATCGCCGTCATTGCCTTGCAGCCAGGCACCCGCTGTGACTTTCATCCCCAGGCGCGATGCCAGGGCGGGGATTTCCGCCAGCTCCAGCGAGCCATAGGTGCGGATGCGATTGGTGTAGTTGTGCAGCATCTTCAGATCGCGCATCAACTCGGCGCTGCTGGGGTATTTTTTATCCAGCGGGCTCTGGTCCAGCTGGTAGCCACTGTAAGCAAATCCGCGAACCAGAGGAGGCGCGTCTATCAGTTCCAGCGTGCCGTTGGTGGCAGCCCATAATCCAAAGTGCGCGGCGGCGATAGCCGCTGCAAACAGCAGCGGGGTGACGAAACGTTTGGCAATAGTCATTAGGCGTTCAGCGTTTTCAGTTTATGTAAAAGGGTAGTTCGCGGCCAGGTGGCATAAGCAGTTGCCAGCACCAGCAGTAACCAGGCGATGGCCTGACGGTTTTCTGTTTCAAAGGCAATGCACGCCACCATGGCGGCCAATGCCAGAATATTCAGCACCTTGTAAGGCCGCCATGTATTGCTGCGGCTGATATTCAAGAGCGTGAGCCCTATCGCCAGCTGGATGACAGGCAGCGCATACAAGGGCAGCGGGAAGTCACGATACCGCCCGTCGATCTCAAACAGCCAGCGTGTGGCAAATGGATCGGTCAGCCCGAAAATATTCACGATCTGCAAAGTCGGCAGACTGAGCATGCAGCAAATAAACATCCCGATGGCGATCAGCCACATGCAGAGCTTGATCAGTTTGTTGCCACTATCCGACTGCCGTTTGAACTGGGTCGGAATCGCGATGAGCAGCAATATGCCGGCGATGGTGACACCGCCCAGCAGGCTCCACTCCAGTGTGTTGCGGCAAGCTTCAATCAGGTATTGCCATTGCAGCTTGGCGCACAAACCAGCCAGTGCTCCCAGCAGGCCGGAACCAATCAGCGCAGGCAGGCGGCGTTCGTCAGCCAGCAAGGTAAACAGAATCCATATGACCACACCGGCCGCCAGCCAGATGGCGAGTTCGGCAGGCTGGTCATGACGTTCGCTGACCGGGCCGTTGAAGGGGAACTTGGGCTCCAGATCCGTTGTGTAAAGTCCCCAGTAGCCGCCAACCGCGCCTTCCAGTTCACGCTTCCATGGCTGATCCATGGCTTCGATCACATTATATTGCCAGCCATTATGTTGAGCCGTGCTCACAAATGCGCGGATATACTCGGCCTGGTTAAGCAGGCTGGGTACCGAGCCATTGCGTTGGCGGCCAACGGAAGGCCAGCCGGTTTCGCCGATCAGCAGCGGTTTGGTGAAGCTCGCCTGCAGGCGCTGCATCACCCCGGTAGCGTGGCTGATGGCACGTTCAATCGGTTGCGGGTCATCCTCCCAATACGGTAATACATGTACGGTGACAAAATCGACCGAGCTTTCCAGCTCTTTATGCTTTAACCAGAACTCCCACACATCCGCATAGGTAATCGGCACATGCGTTGCCGCTTTCACCTGATCAAAATACGCCTTCAGCTGCTCGGCGGTCTGTTCCTTGCGCAGCAGCACCTCATTGCCGATCACCATGGCGCGAACGGCTTGCGGATATTCATTGGCAAGCTTGATCGCCAGGCCGACTTCGCGGTCATTTTCGATCTTGTCGGCGCCGATCCAGGCGCCCATCAGTACTTTAAGTCCCAGGCGGGCAGCCGCTTCAGGCACATAATCCAGCCCCTGGCTCACGGAATAGATGCGCACACATTCCGAGCGCTTCGCCAGTAATTCCAGATCGCGGTCAATCTGCTGCCGGCTGATCACGGTACCTTTGATGAAAGGCGTCTGGTCTTTGCCGTAATACGGGGCATAAGACACGCATTGCAGCTTGCCGCTCTCCGGAAGCGTCGCCTCTGTCAGGTTAACCGGCTTGTTTTGCGTCCATAGCCACGCGCCGAGTAGAATGAGCAGGCTTAAATTGAATATACTGTATATCCACAATCGTGGAGTGCTGACGTTTGGCATAGGTTCCCGAGCGGTAGGTGTTTGACTCTTGATGAAATCTAATAATGAGGGACTGACGCAGGGCGTGCAAATCCTCACGAATGATAATGCAGGAGCCCGCTTAAGACAAAACGAAACCTGCAAATACCTGCAGTGTCACATGGCTTCGCGGTACAATAGCTAAAAATTGTAAATGACTGGTAGAGAAAACAACCCAATGAAAAACATCATTTTGGCCATCGCATTACTGGGCGTCGCCAGTGTTGCGCAAGCAAAAATCCCTTTTTCCGGCAAGAACTATAGCGGCGTATATGAGTGCAAAGGCAATAATGATCAAATAGGAGATTACACCGTCACTGCCACCTTGCGCCTTAACAATGTCAGCAGCTCCGGCACTTTTGGCGCCTACCATTACGAAGTGGAAACCGAGAATTCAGTCACCTATCGCGGTCAAGTCGCTGCCGACGGCAACCGTCTTGCCATCAGCTTCAATTTTTCTGAAAAGAAAAACCTGGATCACAGCACCGGCGTGGCATTGGTGAAAAAGAACGCCCAGGGCCACTGGACTTTCCGTCGCATGTATTACGAAGGTGATGACAACGGTGGGGTATACGGTAGCGAGAATTGCGAGATGAAAGCGCCGCTCGCCACAACCGCACCGAAAGCCAAGGAAAAGAAGAAATAAGCCTGCCGCGCCTTCGTTGAGGCAAAGCAATCAAGCAGCACCAATAAAAAAGCCCGGTATCTCCGGGCTTTTTTATTGGCAGCAGAAAATCAACACTATCTCTGACGCTGGAATTCCGTTCCGCGGACTGGCTTAACCGAAAGCTCGTTTAGTAAGGTCTCAAATTCTGGGCTCGTCAAAGCATTAAACTCGGCGCCACGGGCTTGGGCAATCGGATCGCTGGCGGGGGCTGCACTATCCGGCAGGGCGGGGTGACACATCAGCACCGGCATGCCGTTGGCTTCTTGTGCTTGTTGCAGGCAAATGCGCAGCCGCTCAAGATAAGGCACGCTGTGATCATTAAAATCATATACCCCCAGCAGACGGTTGCTGCACTGCAAGCCTTGTCTGCGCGCGCGACGCTGAAGTGCGTGGGCTCCCAGCGCGCGAATGATGTTGCCTTTGAGACCATCGGCTGCTGGCGGATTGGAAATGCGCAACCAGGGCCCATGTTGACCATAGCGCTGCTGGATGATCTCCAGTAGTGCCTGCCGGATTTGCGGCAGCTGATGCACATGCTGATGGCCGTCAATATAGTCGGGGCGGGTGCCAAGGGCTTCCTCGAAGCGATCCAGCTGCAGGGTGATGTTCTGGCGGATGGCGCTGGCTGACAGGCCATGCACAAAGCTGCGGATGATCAAGCTGGAAAGCGGCTGGCGGATGGGCTCGCCAAACTCGGTAAAATCGAGGTGCAGTCCAATATCGGCTTTTTCCCGAATTTCCCGGGTCAAGGCCTGCGCGGCCTGGGGCCAGCGGGGGCTCATCACCATGCATGAGGTGGCGGTGAGCCTGCCCTGACGGATCAGGGCCAGAATGCCCTCGTCTACCGCCTGATGGTAGGCATAATCATCGGCGCTGATAACCAGGGAATGCGCCAATGCTTATGCGCTCTCGTTGGCCGTCTCGCTGGCGACGGATGCTGACGAGGATGGTTGCGGATTACTGACTTCCGCCACGATGTAAGGGGGGCGCCCTTTGACTTCATCGTAAATACGGGCCAGATACTCGCCAAGGATGCCGATGAACAGCAGTTGTACCCCGGAGAAAAACATAATGCTGGCGATAGTAGTCGGCCAGCCAGGGATGGATTCATGCAGGAACAGTTTGTCGACGATCACCGTCATGCCGTACACAAACGCCAGCAATGCCAAGATGCCGCCTACCGCACTGGCGAGCCGCAATGGAATCACCGAGAAGCTGGTGATGCCGGTCCAAGCCAGGCTCATCAGGCGCAAGCGCGAAAAGGCGCTTTCACCATGCAGACGCGGTAGTGGCGTGTAGGGAATGCCTATGGATTTGTAGCCTACCCAGGCATACATGCCTTTCATGAAACGATTACGCTCGGGCAGGGCGCGCAAGGCGTCCACGACCTTGCGATCCATCAGTCGGAAGTCACCGGCATCGCGCGGGATATGAATCTGACCGCCCAGGCTGATCGCGCGGTAAAACAAGCGCGAGCCCCAGCGCTTGAAGCGCGACTCCACGGCCCGATCATTGCGCACGGCGTACACCATGTCATACCCCAGGCGCCACTGTGCCAGCATCTCGGTGACGAGATCCGACGAGTGCTGACCATCGGCATCCATGCATACGACTATGTCGCCCTTGGCGTACTCCAGACCGGCGCTGATGGCGTACTCCTTGCCAAAATTGCGCGAAAAACGCACCAGCGTGGTATTCAGGAATGGTGGCATGTTGCGCACGATCTGTGCGGTGCGATCCCGGCTGCCATCGTCGATCACCACGATGTCCCAGTTTGGGCTCAGCTGGTTAAGATGATTGGCAATATTTTCCAGGGTGAGGTGGATAGCGGCTTCTTCATTGAAAGCCGGTACGATCACCGTAATGTGGGGGTTAGCGCAGGCGCGGTCTAGTACCATAATGATCGACTCATGAGTCCGTATTAATGAGGGGCAGGGCGCGGGAAGCGGTATTTCGGATGCAGGTTGCGCCTGTCCTTGACCACCGCCAGTACAGCGCCCATGCGCTCTACCGTGCCAATAATCTTCCCTTGCAATACTTTATCGCAGTTCATATTGGTGCTGGAAATAAAAAAGTCCGCGCTGACCCAATCGCTGGTGATCTGGAAGCGATGATCCAGATACGCATCGCCCTGTATTGATTCGGCGCACACGGCCACCTTGTAAGGGGCATGGTTCAGGCCATCACCGGCTTGCTTATCCACGGCCTGCAGTTCGGGCAGCTTGTCTTCCAGAATCTCGGCCGCTTCGCGCAGGCTGCTGGACCAGTAATCGCCTTCCCAGTGGCTTTCTGCATACGGCAGCGTGCCCGCTAGGCGGTTGTAATAAATGTATTCATACGGATGAAGCTGCACCATGGTCACCGTGGTGGCGATGGTGAGCGCGGCGACCACGCCGGCCCCAAGCCATTTCAGTCGGGGCGCCTTCGCAAGCAGATCCCAGCCCATGCTGAGCCCCAACCCTGACAGTATAGCCAGCGGCGGAATCAGGAAAGTGAAGTGGCGCACACCGTTATACAATGCAGGCTTGTCCAGGAGAATGAACAGCAGCGGGAAGAGTGCCGCCACCGTGACCAGCAGCCAGGGCAGGAACTGTCTGGATTGCGGACGCCATTCACGAATATGGATCAAGCCGATAACGAACATGGTAAACAGGCCGAGCAAAAACACTTCGGGCAGCCGCACCAGCAGATAAGACGGCAGATATTCGCGCGGCACTTCGCCGATCTTCATGACTTCGCCATCCATGACGGTCAGCATGTTGAAGGCAAAGTGGGAAAACGCCTCGGCGGCTTGCAGCGGATGGTCGGGCGACATGACCCCCCAGGGCCAGAACAGCGCCATCAAGGCAAATGCCGTGATGCCAGCCGGTACCAGGCGCCAGGCAGACGTAAGCCAGTAGCGTCCTTTTTCACGGAAGCTGGGACCGGCGATCCAGCCGCCAATCAACACCGCCAGCAGCAAATAAAAGACCGAGAACACGCCACCGATACGCAAGCCCAGCGCACAACCCACCGCAATGCCTAGCTTGACGCACAAACCCAGGCTTGGGCGGGGCAACTGGCGCGAGAGTCGCATGGAGTAATACAGCGCCCACACCATGCAGGTGGCAAAGGGGACATCTTTAGTATGGGTAAACATGGCGCCGGTCCAGGCGCCGGTGATGGCAAGCAGCACGGCCACAATAAAACCGCTGCGTTCATTACCCAGCAGGCGGGCGGCTTTATAAGAGGCAATAATGCCCGATAAGCCAAAGGCGGCAGACAGCAAATGCCGCAGATCCCAGATCCAGATCGGCACGAATTTTTCCAGCACTGCCGCTACCAGGTCAAAGAAGCCGCCATAAAGATAGAGATTGCGGTAGTGGAATGCATCCTGATCGGTAAAGCCGGAGGTGTAGAAATCCAGCAGCAGGCGCCCGTATATATGCTGGACTTCTTCATCATTGCTGATGCCGTATTGTTCAAACGTCAGCAGAATGAAGAGGCCGAGGGCAATCAGAAGAATGATCGTGAGGCGACGGAAAACCGATGGATTAAACAATTGAGTTTATGGCACTAGTTGAGGTGCGGCATTATAGCGCTGCCGCCGATAAATGTTCATGCTGTTTTAACGCCCAGCGTACATGCTCGTTGACCAGCGGGGAGGGGTGATCCAGCCTTTTCTGCAGCGCTATTACCACCTCGGGTGTGGATGGCGCGTTGCCCAGGCCAACGGCGATATTGCGCAACCATTGTTCATGGCCTATGCGGTAAATGGCGCTCCCGGCCATGCGCTCCTTAAAGGTCGCCTCATCCCAACCGAACAGCTCCACCAGACTGGCGTCATCCAGACCGTGACGCACATGAAAATCCGCCTGCTCGGTCAGCTGGCCAAATTTGTTCCACGGGCAAGCCAGCTGGCAGTCATCACAACCATAGACACGATTGCCTATCAGGGGGCGCAACGCTTCGGGAATGCTGTCTTTGAGTTCAATGGTGAGGTAGGAAATACAGCGGCGGGCATCCACTTCATAAGGCGCTACTATCGCCTGAGTGGGGCAGATGTCCATGCAGGCGTGGCAGGTGCCGCAATGGTTCTGGCCGGGAGTATCCACCGGCAGGGGCAGATTGGTATAAATTTCCCCCAGGAAAAACCACGAGCCGGCATCACGCGATAGTAAAAGAGTGTGCTTGCCGCGCCAGCCCAGCCCGGCTTTCTGCGCCAGTTCCACTTCAAGCACCGGGGCGCTATCGGTAAATACACGATAATCAAACTTGTCATCCGTCAGCGGTGCAATCTGCGCGGCAATGCGGTCACACAATTGCTGCAGGCGCTGGCGCAATACCTTGTGATAATCACGCCCCAGCGCGTAGCGTGAAACAAAGGCGCTGCTGCCATCGGCCATCACCTCCCAGCTGTCACGGGCGGCGGGCGGCTGATAATTCATACGGACTGACAAAATACGCAAGGTGCCCGGGACTAATTCCTGCGGCCGGGTTCGTTTGCTGCCATGTTTTGCCATATAATCCATGGCACCATGAAATCCTTTTTCCAGCCAGGCCTGGTGAGCAGGCTCCGCGGCGCTGAGGTCGGTGTCGGTAATGCCGAGCTGGCTGAAACCAAGCTCTTGCGCCCAGCGCTTGATATCCTGCGCCAGCGCTGGCATATCGATGGGCAACACAGGGCTGTCTGAAGTAAATTGCATATGGCACATGATATTACATTTGACCTGGCCGATGAGGCTGCCACCCTGGATTTCGGGGCGCAACTGGCAAAGGCGGTCACTCCGGGTTTAACCGTTTACCTGCATGGTGATCTGGGTGCAGGCAAAACCACGCTGGTGCGCGGCCTGCTGCATGCCCTGGGCCATGCCGGCAAAGTGAAAAGCCCCACCTATACGCTGGTTGAGCCTTATGTGCTGGAGGCGCTGGCCGTCTATCATTTTGACCTGTATCGTTTTGTTGATCCTGAAGAGTGGGAGGCGGCGGGCTTTCGCGATTACTTCAATCCTGCCACGCTGTGCCTGGTGGAGTGGCCGGAAAAAGCCGGCGAACTTATTCCCCAGCCCGATCTCGATATACACCTTAAACCCAACGCTGGCGGCCGTTCGGTCCGTATCAGCGCTAACAGTCAAACAGGAAACGCTGTCGTTGAATCTCTTGCGCACGCTTAAACTCGCATGCTTGCTCATGCTGGTCTTGTTCAGTTTTCAAGCCGGCGCCGCGACGACGGTCACCGCCACGCGTGTGTGGCCGGCGCCGGATTACACCCGGATTACCCTCGAATCCAACAAACCCATCAGCTATAACCTGCTGCGCCTGAAAGACCCGGAACGGCTGGTGCTTGATCTGGTGGATGTGGACCTCGGCTCCAACCTTAAAAGCCTGTCTGATCGCGTGCTGGCTTCAGACCCTTACATCCACCAGATTCGCGTGGGGAATTTCAAGCCCGGTGTCGTGCGCATGGTGATCGACCTGAAAACCGATATACGGCCGGAGTTAGGGGTTCTATTGCCAGCGGGGGAATATCAGCATCGTCTGGTGCTGGACATTTATCCTGCGCTTGACCCATTGATGGCTATGCTGGAACAGCGCGAAACTCCCGCCTCTAATGCCGAGCAAGTCATGAAGCCAGATGTGAAAGTGCTGGCGCAACCTGAAACAGCGGCTCCGCTGGATACCAGCAAGGCCCCCGAGATCAACCTGCCCGGCAAACCTGAGCAAACCCTGCCGCAGTCCATGCCCGAGACGGCGAAAACGCCCGATGCCGCCAAAACCGCACCGGTGTTGAAAGCCGAACCCAACAAGAGCCGCGAGGGCGGGCGCGTCATCACCATCGCCATTGATGCCGGCCATGGCGGCGAAGACCCGGGTGCCAAGGGGGCTAATGGTTCCTACGAGAAAAACGTCACGCTCGCCATTGCCAAAAAGCTCAAGCAGGCGGTGGACGCCGAACCCAATATGCGCGGCGTGCTAACGCGCGATGGGGATTACTTTATTCCGCTGCATGGCCGTGTCGTCAAGGCACGCAAGCTGCAGGCTGACCTGTTCGTCTCCATCCATGCCGACGCTGCATTAAGCTCTCAAGCCAAGGGCTCATCGGTATTTGCCTTGTCTGAGCATGGCGCCACCAGTGCCATGGCGCGTTTGCTGGCGCAGCGTGAAAACGAATCTGACCTGATCGGTGGCGTGAGCTTTGATGTGAAAGACCCTTATCTTGCTCGCACCTTGCTCGATCTTTCACAAACCGCCACCATCAATGACAGTCTCAAGCTCGGCAAATCCGTGCTGGATAACGTAGGCAAAATAAACAACCTGCATAAGCAAAGTGTGGAGCAGGCTGGCTTTGCCGTTTTGAAGTCACCCGATATTCCGTCCATCCTGGTGGAAACAGCCTTCATCACCAACCCGGAAGAAGAGCGCAAGCTCAATGATGAGAACCATCAGGACAAACTGGTGGCTTCTATACTCACGGGTATCAAAAAATACTTTGCCAGCAACCCTGCGTTGGCCAAGCCCAAAATGGCTGAAAAATAAGCATTAGAAACAGGCTATCGGCATATGAAAATCACTTTTCTCGGCGCCACCGGCACCGTTACCGGCTCCAAATACCTGATCACCAGTGGCAGCAAGCGTGTGCTGGTGGATTGCGGTCTCTTTCAGGGGCTTAAGCAGCTGCGCCTGAAAAACTGGGCCAAGCTGCCGATAGACCCCGCCAGCATTGATGCCGTAGTGCTGACGCATGCGCATATCGACCATACCGGTTATCTGCCTTTGCTGGTTAAAAACGGCTTCAATGGCCGGGTGTATTGCAGCAGCGCCACGCGTGACTTATGCGAGATCATGCTGCCGGATTCCGCGCATCTGCAGGAAGAAGAAGCCCGCTACGCCAACAAGCGCGGTTTTTCAAAGCATAACCCTGCCTTGCCTTTGTATACGCAGGACGATGCCGCGCGTGCGGTGGCCATGCTGACGCCTGTGGAGTTTGAGGAGACGGGGGAAGTTGTGCCGGGCGTGACCATCAAGCTGTCACCGGCGGGTCATATTCTGGGTGCAAGCTTGGTGCTGATGAAGGATAGCGAGACTTCCATCCTTTTCTCGGGCGACCTGGGGCGTCTGGACGACCCGCTGATGCTGCCGCCCACGCCAGTCAGCGGCGCTGACTATCTGGTGGTTGAGTCGACCTATGGCGACAGACTGCATGATCAATCGACACCTGACGAGCGCCTCACCGACATCATCAACCGCACGGCGCGCCGTCGCGGAGTGCTGCTGGTGCCGGTGTTTGCCGTGGGCCGCGCCCAGGAGTTGCTGTATTACATTCATAAACTGAAAAAGCAGGGGCTGATTCCAGACCTGCCGGTTTACCTGAACAGCCCGATGGCGGTGGACGCGACGGATATTTTCATGCGGCATGCCGGTGAACATAAGCTGGATGCGGCAGAGTGCCGCGCCATCATGCAGACCGCGCGTATGGTCCATAGCGTGGAGGAGTCGCAAGCGCTTAACGAGATCAATCATCCGGTGATCATCCTGGCTGCGAGTGGCATGGCGTCTGGTGGGCGTGTGGTTCACCATATCAAGGCATTTGGCCCGGACCCGCGCAACACCATCCTGTTTGCTGGTTATCAGGCCGCAGGCACGCGCGGCGCTGCGATGATCAATGGCGCGACCAGCGTCAAGATTCATGGCGGCTATGTGCCCATTAATGCCGAGGTGGAATTCATTTCCAGCTTTTCTGCGCACGCAGATTACAATGAGATATTGCACTGGCTGGATAATTTTACTGCGCCACCCAAACGCACGTTTGTCACGCATGGCGAACCAATTGCAGCTGATGCCCTCAGACTTCGCATTGAGGAACGGTTTGCATGGAATGTGACCGTGCCTGAATATCTTGAGTCCGTGGATTTGTGATCCATAGCCACGACGCAAGCATGATGTCGTTGTATCGTTTATTTGTAACACCTGACCAAGGATAGGAAATGAGTAAAACAGCGTTGTACATTCGTCTGGAGGCAAAACCGGAAAAGGCGAAAGAGGTAGAGGAATTTCTTAAAAACGCGCTGCCTCTGGTGTTGGCTGAGAGCGAAACCATTACCTGGTATGCCCTCAAGTTCACCGATACGGCCTTTGGTATTTTTGACAGCTTCAGTTCCGAGGATGGCCGTAAAAGCCACCTGAATGGCAAAGTGGCTGATGCCCTGTTTGCAGTAGCCGATGATCTCCTGGCCGAACAGCCGGTCATCATTCCGGTCGACTTGCTGGCATCGAAGATCGGTGCGGAAAGCGAAGTGGCCGGTGCCCAGAGCGTTAATACCAAGAAGTACGGCCTGCGCTTTATCGACGGTTTGTAAGCGGCTTGCCGCAATGCGCCTGACCGCGCCATTGTGAATCAAGCTCTCCCCGGTTTTGGCCGTTCCCTGATGGCCAAAATCGCATAGGTAATCATGGCCTGCTGCGGTTAAAATAAGCCTTCCATGATTACCCGGCCCCCTTTGCGCCCATTCCTCCATGTCCCTGATTAAACTTCTGCCAGACCAGCTTATCAGCCAGATTGCGGCTGGCGAGGTGGTGGAGCGTCCCGCTTCCGCCCTGAAAGAGTTGCTTGAAAACAGTCTGGACGCCGGCAGCACCGATATTTCGGTGACACTGGGGCAGGGCGGCGTGAAGCTGTTGCGGGTCGCGGATGACGGTAACGGCATCCCCCAAGATGATCTCACTCTGGCCCTGACGCGACATGCCACCAGCAAGATTTCCTCTCTGGATGACCTTGAAAGTGTTGCTAGCCTGGGCTTTCGGGGTGAAGCACTGGCGAGCATTGCGTCCATTTCCCGCACCTCCATTACCAGCCGTCATGCCGAGGCTGGACATGCCTGGAAGATTGCAGCCGATGGTGGCCTGCTGGGCGATGCCGCCCCGGCGGCACTGGACCGCGGCACGATTGTGGAAGTGCAGGATATCTACTTCAACACGCCAGCGCGCCGCAAATTCCTCAAGACCGAACAAACCGAATTTGGCCATTGCGAAGAGGCGTTTCGACGCATTGCGTTATCCCGCCCCGATGTTGGCTTCATGCTGCAGCATAATGGCCGGGCCCTGATGCGCCTTGCCCCGGGCGAAGCCAAGCGTCGCTTCACCGAAGTTCTTGGGCCGGATTTCTCTGCAGAAGCCTTTGAACTGGATGAATCTGCGGGTGGCTTGCGCCTGCGGGGGATGGCCGCCAAGCCGACTTTTTCCCGTAGCGCCCGCGATACGCAATATGTCTACGTCAATGGCCGTTTTGTGCGCGACAAGCTCATCAGTCACGCCATTCGCCAAGCCTATCAGGATGTGCTGCATCATGACCGGCATCCGGCATTTGCGCTGTTTCTGGAGCTGGACCCGACACTGGTGGATGTGAATGTGCATCCCAGCAAAACCGAAGTCCGCTTCCGCGAAGGGCAGGCGGTACATCGCTTCATTTTTCACGCTTTGCATAAAGCATTGGCAACACCGGTAGGGTTGCCTGCCAATGGCTTGGTCACTCCGGCCGCCACGGCGCCTGTCGCATCTTATGCCTCAGGACTCATGTCCGATCAGTCATATCCACGCCAGCAAGCCAGCTTCGATTTACGAGCCAACCAAAACCCTGGTTTTTACCAGACCTTGTTTGGCGGCTTGCCGCGTGAGGCCGTTCAGCCTCCGTCATCTTTTACTGCAGACATTAACGGCAATCCTACTGACGTACCAGCTGCGTTATCCTCATCATTCCCTGCACCCAGCCTAAGCCCGGAGCAGGCCGCGCAGGAATATCCGCTAGGCTTTGCCCTGGCGCAATTGCATGGGGTTTATGTGCTTGCGCAAAACGCGCTGGGGCTGATCGTGGTAGATATGCACGCGGCGCATGAGCGCATTATGTACGAGCGCCTTAAAAACGCGCTGGATGCCGATCACGTGCCTATGCAACCCTTGTTGTTGCCGGTGAGCTTCAATGCCGACCGCTTCGAAGTCGCCACGGTGCAGGAGCAGTTGTCGACACCGGAAGGTCAGCAAACCCTGCATCAACTTGGATTCGAGATTGTGCAGCTATCGCCATCGACGCTGGCCGTGCGGGCGATCCCAGCCATGTTGCAGGATGCCGATGCCGTGGCTTTGGCTCGCGATGTATTGCGCGATCTGCGTGAATACGGCGGCAGCCGTGTGCTGACCGAGCGTCGTAATGAACTGCTGGCCACCATGGCCTGCCACGCCGCCG
Source organism: Methylovorus sp. (assembly GCA_035565335.1). Classification (GTDB taxonomy): domain Bacteria; phylum Pseudomonadota; class Gammaproteobacteria; order Burkholderiales; family Methylophilaceae; genus Methylovorus. Next base: position 52,439 of record DATMSO010000089.1, on the reverse strand, counting down.
TGCGTGCCAATCGCATCCTCAGCCTGCAGGAAATGAACGCCTTGCTGCGTGACATGGAAGCGACCGAGCGCTCCGGACAGTGCAATCATGGTCGGCCCACCTGGTTCCAGGCCACCATGGCCGATCTGGATAAAATGTTCATGCGGGGCAAATAAGCATGCATCGTTTTATACGCGAGTTCTGGTTATTTGGCCTTAAGCAGGCCTACGCATGCATGTTCGGGGGCTATTTGCTGGGTTTGATTTTTCTTACCAATTACTGGTATCCATTTTCATTCCCTCGGTATGATTTTCTCTTTTTAGCTGCGGTGGCATTCCAGCTTTTCCTGCTTGCGTTCAAGTTTGAAACTCCAAAAGAAGCGATTGTGATCGTGCTGTTTCATTTTGTAGCTACCGGCATGGAGTTATTTAAAACATCTGATGCCATAGGCTCCTGGCATTACCCCGAGGCTTTTAATTTTGGGGTCGGCAACTTCCCATTGTTTGCCGGATTCATGTACAGCGCTGTTGGTAGTTATATAGCCCGTATCTGGCGGATTTTTGAGTTCAGATACTCGGCATATCCTGAGGCATGGAAGCCTATTGTTCTGGTATCCCTGATTTATATTAATTTCTTCACCCACCATTATTTCTACGATCTTCGATGGATATTGCTGGCGGCAAGCGTGATTATTTTTGGCAGAACCTACATTTACTTCAAAGTTGATCAGGTATACCGGCGCATGCCACTGTTGCTCGGTTGGCTGCTTGTCGCTTTGTTTATATGGTTTGGAGAAAACATTGGCACCTATAGCCGCGCCTGGGTTTATCCTGATCAATCCTCACAATGGCATATGGTGTCACCAAGCAAATTACTAGCTTGGTACTTGCTAATGATGCTCAGTTTTGTGCTGGTTTCTTTTGTGCACAAGCCAAAATTAATGTGCTCAACACCCCCCTGCAGGGCTGGTGTGTCTACAACAAACATGGGTACATCACTGTGAAAACGCATTACACCTATCCCCGACTTCTTTCCATCGCAGGCTCCGATAGTGGCGGCGGGGCGGGCATACAGGCGGATCTCAAGACTTTTTCCGCGCTGGGTTGCTATGGCATGACCGCCATTACCGCTCTGACCGCGCAGAATACCTGTGGCGTACGCGCGATTCACGCGGTGCCACTCGATATCCTGCGGGCGCAGATAGATGCGGTGGTAGAGGATATCGGTGTGGATGCCGTCAAGATCGGCATGCTGCACGCGCCAGAGGTTGTCATGACGGTGGCGCAGGCGCTGGATCATCATCATCTGCAGCAAGTGGTGCTGGACCCGGTCATGGCGGCGGCTAATGGTGCCAGGCTGATCACCGATGATGCAGTGCAAAGCCTGGTGCGAGAATTATTCCCGCGGGCAATGCTGGTAACGCCCAATCTCGATGAGGCGGCCATGCTGCTGGGGCGGCCTTTGTTGACGCATGATGACATGCTGCAAGCCGCCAGCGATCTGCTGAGTCTGGGGGCGCGCGCCGTGCTGGTAAAAGGCGGCCACATGCCCGGGCATGATGTCGTGGATATTTTTCAGGAAATCGGCGGGGAGCCGCTGGTCATGCGCTCGCCGCGCATCGTCACGCAGAATCTTCATGGCGCTGGCTGCACGCTTTCTTCGGCGATTGCCGCTTATCTTGGCTTGGGAGAGAGCTTGCCTCAGGCGGTGATAGCCGCGCGTGAATACGTCATGCAGGCAATTGCGGCTGGAGCGGCAGTACAGCTTGGTCAGGGCACAGGTCCCATGAATCACGGATATGCGCCGGTGCAGATGAAGGTAAAGTTAAATTAAAACAATATTTTGCAAATCATTATTAATGTTAATTATTGATCTTTTTGCGGGCCATATCTTGCTACTGCCGGTCTTGGTATCGTCAGGTGAGCCTGCTGCATGAGCCGGCAATCGACATTACCGCCCGCCATCTTTTTGATGGGCCCCACCGCCAGCGGCAAAACCGGACTGGCGGTGACGTTGGCGCAAACCCTGCCCGTCGAGTTGATCAGTGTGGATTCGGCGCTGGTGTATCAGGACATGGACATCGGCAGCGCCAAGCCGGATGCTGCCACGCTAGAGCAGGCGCCTCACCATCTGATTGATGTCATTTCGCCGCTGCAATCGTATTCGGCGGCGCATTTTCGCCAGGATGCCTTGCAGCTTATGGCCGACATCACCGCTCGTGGCCGCATCCCGCTACTGGTGGGCGGCACCATGTTGTATTTCAAGGCCTTGCAGGAAGGGCTTAATAATTTGCCGCAGGCAGATGCAGCTTTGCGGGAGCGCCTGGATGAGGAGGCTGCCACGCTGGGATGGCCGGCGATGCATGCCCGTCTGGCGACGCTGGACCCCGAAACCGCAGCCAGGTTGAAACCCACCGACTCCCAGCGCATACAACGGGCGCTGGAAGTCTGTGAGCTGAGTGGCGGGCCGATGTCTGCGCTATTTGTGGAAGATAACGGCACGTCGTTTCCATACCGCCTGCTCAAACTGGCACTGGTGCCATCCGACCGCGCAGTGCTGCATGCACGCATTGCCGAACGCTTTGATCTGATGCTGGAACAGGGCCTGATTGCAGAGGTGCAGCACCTGCGGCAGAAATACCCGGAATTGCATCTGGGCCTGCCATCCATGCGCTGTGTGGGCTATCGGCAGGTGTGGGAGTATCTGGATCACCAGATTGACCATGCCACCATGCGCGAAAAAGGCATCGTGGCGACGCGCCAGCTGGCCAAACGTCAGCTCACCTGGTTGCGTGGCATGCAGGATACGCTTGAGCTGGACTGCCTGGCATCCGACCTGCAGCAACAAGTATTTTCTTCAATAAATCAGTTTCTTGCGGAAGAAACCTGACCCTGATCCTGAGTGTTCAGGACCAGGCGGGAATATAGGGATTAACCCAGGGATTGAATACGCCGGGCCGCGTCCAGGCATTCTTGCAGGGAAGCGACCAGCGCCATGCGAATAAAGCCCTTGCCAGGATTGATGCCATGGGCTTCACGCGCCAGGAAACTACCAGGCAGTACGGTGATGTTGAGGTCGCGATACAGGCGTATCGCCAGATCGGTATCACTGCCATCGGTTTTGGCCCAGAGGTAAAACGCCGCATCCGGCCGGGACGTTTCCATGCTGCTTTGCAGCATAGGCGTCACCTGGTCGAATTTTTCCGCATACAGGCGGCGGTTTTCCTGGACATGGGTTTCATCATTCCACGCCGCAATGCTGGCCGCCTGCACCGCAGGGCTCATGGCGCAGCCGTGATATGTACGATACAGCAGGAATTTCTCCAGGATAGTGGCATCGCCCGCGACAAAGCCCGAGCGCATGCCGGGCACATTGGAGCGCTTGGACAAGGAGCTGAAGATGACCAGGCGGCTGAAGTCGCGTCCCAGCAGATGCGCGGCCTGCAAGGCGCCCAGCGGAGCTTCGCCCTCGGTGAAGTAGATTTCCGAATAACACTCATCGGCGGCAATGGTGAAGCCATACCGGTCCGACAGCATGAAAGCGGTCTTCCATTGTTCCAGCGACATGACCTTGCCAGTGGGATTGCCCGGCGAGCACAGATACAAGAGCTGGGTACGCAGCCAGACGCTTTCCGGCACGCTTTCCAGGTCCATGGCAAAGTCGTTGTCGGGCAGGGTATTCAGGAAGTAAGGCTCGGCGCCGGCCAGAAATGCCGCACCTTCATAAATCTGGTAAAACGGATTGGGGCAGACCACCACAGGCGCCGGGCGGCTGTTATCTATCACCGCCTGAGCAAAGGCAAACAGGGCCTCGCGGCTACCGTTGACCGGCACAATTTCCGTCTCAGGATTCATCAGCGGAATGCCATAGCGACGGCTCAACCACGCTGCAATGGCTTCGCGCAGGGCGGGGACGCCCAGAGTTGTGGGATAATTGGCCAGTCCTGCAAGGTTATCCACCAGGGCTTGCTGAATCAGCGCTGGCGTCGCGTGTTTGGGTTCGCCGATCGACAGATTGACCGGGCTAAACTCCGGATTGGGCTTGATGCCAGCGAACAGGTCGCGCAGTCGCTGAAAAGGGTAGGGCTGTAATTTATTCAGGTTTGGATTCATCCGCATATTTTAACGCAAGTCCGCCTGGCTTGGGCTTTGGCCGCAGGCCAAATGGCGGGTCACTCATGAAAAGACGTTCTGTGGCATCGCAAAAAACAACACAAACCATCGCCAGCTCCGGCTTGCTGTTTGGCGCCCTCTGCTGGGGTGTGGTCTGGTACCCCTACCGGCTGATGCAGGAAGCAGGCGTTTCCGGCGTCGCCTCCAGTTTTTACACCTACAGCCTGACGGTCATGCTGGCAGCCTTGCTGTTTGGGCGCCACTGGCGCGGGCTTTTCCGGCAGCCCGCCAGCATATTCTGGTTATGCCTGGTGGCAGGCTGGACCAATCTCAGCTATGTGCTGGCGGTGATTGATGGCGAGGTGATGCGCGTCATGCTGCTGTTTTATCTCTCGCCGCTGTGGACCTTGATCCTGGCACATTTCTGGCTCAAGGAGCGCGTAGATCGGAAGCGGCTGGCCGTCATTGCGGTATCACTCACCGGCGCTTTCATCATGTTGTGGCAGCCCGGTCAGTGGCCGTTACCCAGCAGCCGCGCCGACTGGCTGGGTTTGTCTTCCGGTATCGGCTTTGCACTGACCAATGTCATTACGCGAAAATCTGCGCATCTGAGCATCATCTCGAAATCGATGGCGGTGTGGGTGGGCGTGATTGGCATGTGCCTGGTGTTTTTGCCGTTTCAAACGCTGGCGTTTCCCACTCCTGATACCTTCAGCATGACCAGCTGGCTGATCATGGGCGTGATTTCACTGCTGCTGATGGCGGCCACCCTGTTTGTGCAATACGGCATTACGCATATTCCGGTTACCCGCGCTTCCGTTCTTTTTCTGTTTGAACTGGTGGTGGCAGCCGTAGCCTCGTATTACTGGGCTGGCGAAACCATGCAATGGAATGAGTGGCTGGGTGGCGGACTGATTATTCTGGCCGCCGTGGCCGCAGCCCGGGCGGAGGCGGCATAGGGCCGATATAAGCTGGATGCAAGGGAGACGCCGGAAAATCCGGCGCCGAACTCAGGGCTGGTCGCCTTCGTCCGCAAACCGGATGCGCAGTGACAAGTCATTGCGCGAATCGGCATTGGCCAAGGCATTTTCCTCGGTGATCCTGTCGTTGCTGTACAGGCGGAACAGCGACTGATCGAAGGTGCACATGCCGATATCGTTGTTGTCGGCCATGACATCCTTGATTTCTTCCAGTTTGGATTTCTGGATCAGCTCGGAAATATACGGGGTGTTGATCAGCACCTCGATCGCGGCGGCACGTTTGGTGAGCTTGCCTGGGATAAGCCGCTGGGACACGATGGCCACCAGATTCATGGAAAGCCCCAGCAGCAGACCGGCTTTGCCCTCGGGCGGGAAGAACGAGATGATGCGCTCGATGGCCTGGTTGGCATTGTTGGCGTGCAGGGTCGCCAGGCAAAGGTGGCCGGTTTCGGAGTAGGCCATGGCATGCTTCATGGTTTCCATGTCGCGGATTTCGCCGATCAGGATCACATCCGGCGCCTGGCGCATGGCGTTTTTCAGGCCATTATCAAACGACAGGGTATCAATGCCGATTTCACGCTGGTCTACGATAGATTTTTTGTGTTTGTGTATGAATTCAATGGGGTCTTCCAGCGTCAGGATATGGCCGGTGGTATTCTCATTGCGGTAATCAATCATCGATGCCAGGGTGGTGGATTTGCCTGAGCCGGTGGAACCGACCACCAGCACCAAGCCACGCGGCTTCATGATCAGCTCTTTGAGAATAGGCGGTAGCCCAAGCGCTTCAAAGGTGGGAATCAGTGCCTTGATACAGCGAATGACAATGGCAACATCGCCACGCTGACGAAAGATATTGACGCGGAAACGGGCATCCTCGATTTCGTCCACGCTATAGGCGAAATTCATTTCCAGCGTGGTTTCAAACTCCCGGATCTGCTCGGGTGACATCAGGGCATAGGCCACTTCCTTCACCATGCCAGGCGCCATCACCTGGGTATTCACTGGCAGGGTTTTGCCCTCAATCTCGATATGGATGGGGGTGCCTGTACTGAAGAACAGGTCCGATCCGTTTTTATCGACCATGAAACGCAATACCGGCGTGATATCAATGGCTGCCATAATCCTCCCCTGTGCGTGTAATCGGCCTACTTTACCATAAGGCGACCTCGGCGAAATTCCAGATGCCAAAATGCGGTTGCGCGATAATGGTGCGCTATACTGCGGCATGCACGCGATGCTGGCAGAACAGCGATTGCCGGGGGCTCTAAACGGGTGTTCAGCACACACCGGGGATGGCACAAGGCTTGCATTAACCTACCGGGAATTAATAACGACCTCACCTATGAAGCTTTATCTCAATACACATTATCAAACCCTGAATATCACCGGTGGCAAAGCCATTGTCTCCTTCGAGTGTGCAGACGAAGCAGAACTGCTAGGACAGCTGGAAACCATCACCCGGGATTACCCGCCTGCAGCACTGGATGACGCGATGGTTTATCTGGCCGAGGGCGACAATGCCGCCAGCCTGGAAGCTGCGCTGGCCAACATCATGCCTTTCCGCACCTTTTATGCACGCCGCCGTTACCCCTGGCTACTGGGCGATCTGGAGCAGCATGTGCAGATGCACTTTCAGCCCATCGTGGACTTTAGCCAGAACGGCAAGATTTTTGGTTACGAGGCCCTGTGCCGCCTGCGTGATCCAGACGGACATCTACTGAATGGCGAGGAGGCTTTCCAGCTTGCCAGGCAGGTGCGCCGTACCATGGAGCTGGATATTGTCTGTCAGCGTCTGGCACTGGCGGGCAAAGCCAATGCCATCCCCAAAGGCATCCCCGTATTCGTCAATGTCCTGCCGCAAACCATTATGCGCGACGACTGGCTGCCGCCTTTACTGGAAACGCTGGCGCGTCATGGCATTGAACAGCGCGACGTAGTGGTGGAGATTGTGGAAAGCGAAGACGTGTCGCCTGAGCTGCTGGCCAAGTATTGCGACATCATCCGCACACACGGCCTGCGCATTGCGCTGGATGACATGGGCTCCGGCTTCAATGGTCTGCGCGCGCTGGCTGCGGTGCGCGCAGACTTCATCAAGATTGATCGTGCCATTGTGCACGAGGCCCAGGGCAGCCGGGTGCGCACGGTGTTGCTGGAGGCAATTATTTCCATGGCGCAGCGTCTTGGTTGCACCGTGGTGGCAGAAGGCCTGGAGCGGGTAGAAGACATTACCTACTGCCAGGATCTGGGGCTTACCTATGCCCAGGGCTATTATTTTGCCAAACCTCAGCAAAAACCGGTCAACACGGTGAATTCCCTGCCCATGCGCGATGAGTCCCATCGTTCGCATATTCCGGATGAATTCCGCATCACCGAGTTTGTCACACGCGGCATGACCATGGACGTCAACACGCCCATCGACCAGGCGCGCAAGACCTTCCTGGAGTTTCCCGATGCGGCGATGGCGGTGGTGCTGGATGGCAAACGCCCGATAGGCTTGCTGAAGCGTGGCAAGGCCTTCAGTTATCGCAATCTCGCGCTCAGTAATTACTGCGATCCGCTGCCACGCATGGTCACCAATCGCATGCCCACCAGCATGCTGGCCCGCGGCCTCTATCTCGAGCGCGGCGAGGTGGAACCCTGGGTCATGGTGCATGAAGATGGCACCTATATCGGCATCCTGCAGCCGCTGGAGATACTGTCGCAGCTGATCAGCCGCAAGACCAGCACTGGCAGCCTGCACCCGTTGAGCCAGCTCACCACTGGGCCTACCTTGCGCCAGTCCCTGGATATCAGCCTGCGTAACAACCCGACCACCGAGCTGGTGTATATCGACTTGGACCATTTCAAGGCCTACAACGACCGTTATGGCTTCATTCGTGGCGATGCCATGATCCGCCTGCTTTCCGAAATCGTACGCCAGGAATTCCAGGGCCGCGTCGGCATGCTGGTTGGCCATATTGGCGGCGATGACTTTGTGTTGATCCTGGACCATTACGATCCCGACCTGCCACAGACGCTGCTTTCCGTTATCCATCATTTCCAGACGCTGGCGATACACCTTTACGACGAAAGCGACCTGCAGCGCGGCTTCTTCACCACCGAAGATGGCAAGGAACACCCGGTGGCCAGCGTGTCGATTGCCGTGGTCAATGGCAAGCAGGGGCGTTTGTCCAACAGTGTTGCCGCCGCCGAGCGTGCCGCGACGCTAAAGAAAATCGGCAAATCCAATATCGGCAGCATCATCGTGGTGGAAGACGAACCGCCACAGCTTATTCTGCCGGAAACCGAAGACTACTCGGACTGGCAGGGCCGGGCGCTGGAAGCCTTGCGCTCCTTGCTGGCCTGGCACCGCAGCGAAGACGCGCATTGCCTGGATAGCTGCTTTTCTGAATATCCGTTCTTTGAGGTGGTGTTTGAGCTCGATGAAAAGGGCGTGCAGCGTTATCCCAACTGGATCAACCCCAATATGTACGGCAAGATCAAGGCGGGCGGCGCCGGTGTGGATAGAAGCCCGCAGGCCTATGCTAATGCCGTACTGCTGAACAAGCAGCCGTATATTTCCAGTATCTACCTGTCGACCGCGACCGAGGATTTCTGCCTGACGGTATCACTGCCCATGCTGGATGACGCTGGCGGCCTGACCGGCATACTGGTCGCCGACATCAGTATCGCGGCCATGGCGATGCTGAGCAGCACCTAGCGTTTCAACAGTAAGCAGTTCAACGGCATGAAAAAAGCCGGGCGGGCGCCGATCAAGCGTCCGTCCGGCTTTTTTGTGTCCGCGCTGCGCTTAAGCGCGTGCCTGCCAGATATCCCGATAAGCCGCTTCCAGCTTGCGGGCGAATTGGCGGGTATCAAACAACGGCAAGTCGGCCGATGACTGTTGCAAGCGTTCCCGCAAGCTTTCCAGCAGCTCCGGCTCCCGTGCCAGGCGGATCGCCATGGCTTCATAAGCCGCCATATCCGCTGCGATCAGCTCGGGCAGATTGACGGCATGCAAAAGACTGCCCGCCACGCGAGAGGCAAAAGTCTCGCCGCTGCAGGTCAGCACCGGCAGGCACATCCACAGCGCATCGCTAGCGGTGGTGTGGGCGTTGTAGGGCTGGGTATCCAGGAATACATCTGCCAGCGCATGGCGGGCAAGATGATCGGCCATGCTTACCCGTGGCGCAAACACCAGGCGGGCCGGGTCTATGCCGGCTGCCTTCGCAGCTTGCTGCAGATTGGCGCTGGCGGTAGTGTTGCTTTCCAGCAGCCAGAGCACGCTGTCGGGCACCTGCTGCAACAGGCGCATCCAGCAGGCAAACACGTCGGGGGTGATCTTGAAGCTCTGGTTAAAGCAGCAATACACAAACGCCTCATCCGGCAGACCATAATCCACGCGCGCCGGAGTCTTGCCAATAGGCCGGTTTCTGTCATTGGGCTGGTAACTGCCGGGCAGCAACAGCAGGCGCTCGGCGTAGTCCGGCTGACTAGCCAACGGCGTGATGTAGCCATCGCTCAGCACATAGTCAAACAGCGGCTGGCCCTGCAGGCTGCCCATGGTGCCGGGGAATCCCAGCCAGTTGATGCTGATGGGTGCGGGTCGCAGGGCGACAATACCGGTGCGGCTGCTCTGGGTAAAGCCGGTGAGGTCCACCAGAATATCAATACCATCGGCATGGATGCGTTGCGCTGCCTCAACTAGCGACAGCGCGCGTATATCGACAAAATGATCCACCGCATGTTGCAGGCGCAGCCGCTCGGGGCTGTTGTCATCCACGCCATAAGAATAGGCAAACACTTCCAGACGCTCGCGATCATGCAGCTCCAGGAGCTCGGTGATCAAGGCTGCCAGCGGGTGACGGCGAAAGTCGGCCGACAAATAGCCGATGCGCAATTGAGGCCGGTCATGAGACGGATATTCGAATGCCAGCGTATTCGCCTGCTGTGCCAGGGCCGCATAGCGGTTTTTCAGCCAGAGATCGGCGCACTGACGTTGCTCGGCCGCTGTGGTACCTGGCATGGCCAGAAAGGCAAATGGCGAAATTTGCGCCTCAGGGGCCTCATGCAGCCAGCTGCGCACTTCGTCTATCTGCGCTTGCAGGCCTTGCCAATCGGCAGCGTGTTGTTGCTGATGAATCAGGTGAACGCGCGCATGGTGCAGATCAGGCTTTAGCGTCAGGGCGCGCTGGTAACAGGCAATCGCCTCAGGCAGTTTGCCCAGCTCGCGCAACGCATTGCCCAGGTTGTTATGAGCATCGGCATCGTCCGGTGCCAGGGCAATGGCCCGCTGGTAGCTGGCGGCGGCTTGCGCGGTTTTGCCCAGTTCGCGCCTGGCATTGCCCAGATTAAAATGCAGCGCTGCATCATTGGGCGCCAGCGTCAATGCCTCTTCATAGCAGCGTTCGGCGTCGGCATAGCGCCCGGCATCCTGGCAGGCATTGCCCCAGGCCAGCAGGGCATGCCCCAGGGCATCACGCACATCGGTTTCTGCCGGATGCACCTTTAATACGCGCCGATAACAGGCAGCCGCCTGTTCAAAACGTCCCAGCTCCTGATAAAGATTGCCCAGATTATTTTGCAGCACCAGGTCTTTTGGGGTGAGCAGCATCGCCCGTTCGTAACTGCTCAGCGCCTCGTGGAGTTTGCCGGCGGCGCGCAGTGTCAGGCCGTGGTTGATCAGCATATCGGCATTGCGCGGTTGCAGCGCAATCGCTTGGCCGATGAGGTCGGCAGCCTCGGCAGCGCGTTCGGTCTGATAACAGAGTATACCCAGCATATGCAGGCCATCGGCATGGCGCGGCGAGCTTTGCAGCAGCTGGCGATAAAGAAGTTCGGCCTGTTGAAAGCGGCCTTCACGATGGGCGCCGCTGGCTTGTTGGTAAAGTTGCGTGGGAGACATAGCCTGATTTTACGAGGGATAGGCAGCAAGGCCAAGCACCAGGCGCTTGAGGCCCATGCTGCGAAGTAGGAATCGGTTGGGGTCCAGCGCCGCCAGCAATTTACTGTCGACCGGCGCGGGCTCGCCAGCAATGGCGCTTGCCAGCATCTCGGCGCAGAGCGGGGCGTTGATCAATCCTTTGGAGCCATGCCCAGTGTTCACATACAAACCCGGCAGCCAGGGCAAATCAGCCGGATTGGCGGTATGGCGCGGCGGATGCGCTTGCAGGGCGGCGGCATCGAGCACGGGGCCAGCCATGGGGAGATAATCCGGCGTGGCGGCGCGAAACGCTGTGCGGCCTTCCAGTGTATTGAGGTCCAGCGGCGGCAGCGCCGCATGCATGGCGGGCAGCGTCCGCGCCAGCATGGCCAGGTTACTGGCATGGTCCTGCGCCTTGACGCTGGTATCGCTGTCATCGGCATCAAAGGTCGCGCCCAGGCAATGTCGCCCATCGACGGCAGGGCTGATGTAGCCATCGCTGCAGACGATGGTGTTGAGTGGTGTCGCATTAGCGCTGGCGGGCAACAGCGTGATCTGCCCGCGTACTGCCTGCAGCGGCAGGTGCGCTGTCGGGCCAAAGTTCGCCGTATCGGTGGCCGCCGCCAAGACCAGCACAGGCGCGTCTTCCTGCCAGCCATCGGCGCCCGTTACCTGCCATGCGCCATCACGATGCTGGATGCTGAGCGCCTCGGTGGAAACACACAGATGTATATGGGGATGGTTCAGCAGAGCCCGGCAAAAAGCCGGCGGATGCACCCAGCCGCCGGCAGGAAAATACAGGGCATCCTGCGCCAACGCCTGTCCGGCCAGGGCACTGGCTTCTACGCTGGAAAGCCACTGCACCAGGTCCTGCGGCAGATCACGGGCGGCAATCGCCAGGCAGCGTTCGCGCTCGCGGGCGTCATACGCCAGCTGCAGCAAGCCGCAACGGGCATGGTCAGCCGGGCTCAACGATAATTGCTGCAACAGCCGCAGGCTATGTAAAAAACCATGCTGGGCCAGGCGGCTCAGGATAATGTCCTGCCCGGCCAAACGCGGATAAAGCACGCCCAGCGGATTGCCCGAAGCTGCCGCGGCAATCTGCGGGTGGCGTTCGACCAGCGTGACATGCCAGCCGCGTTCCGCCAGCGCGTGGCTGGTGGCGCATCCGGCAATACCCCCACCAATGACGATTGCCCTGCCGGGCGTGGGGCGGGCAGGGCGTGCCCGGGCTGTATGAACCTGAGGCATAGCTGAGACTGTCTCGGCGCTGGGCTTGTCTGCGTTGGCAAGTGGTTCAGGCGATGCGTCAGCGGGTTTGTCAGCGGCTAACTGCGAGACCTCGGCAAACTGCCCGGTAAGCATCTCGCGCTTGCGCCCGTGGCCGGGGACTTTGCACACGGCAAAACCGGCCTGCTGCAAGCCGCGTTTGACCAAACCAGCACTGGTGAAGGTAGCAAACGTGGTGTCGGCATGCGAAAGACGGGCCATCTGCGTGAATAGCGGCGGCTGCCACATCTCCGGATTGCGCGAGGGCGCAAAGCCATCGAGAAACCAGGCATCGACGCTGGCGCGCAGACCCGGCAAGGTATCCGCCACATCACCAACCAGCAAGGTCAGGATGACGCGGCCATTTGCCAGCATCAGCCGGTGCATGCCCGGCGCCAGCCACTGGTAGTGTTCCAATAGTTCTGCGCTATGGCGGGAGAATTCCGGCCAGCTTGCCCAGGCTTGCTGCATGTCGTCGCGCGTGAGCGGGTGTTTTTCGGTGCTGATAAAGTGCAGGCGGGCATGCGCGGGCGCGGTTTCTTCCCACAGCTGCCAGGCGCAGAGCAGATTCAGGCCGGTGCCAAAGCCGGTTTCGGCAATGGTGAAATGCGATGCGTGATCCCGTGCCGCCATATCCGCGTTTTCCTGCGTCGGCTGTTCGTGCAGGGCGAGCCAGCGCTGCCGCAGCTGGTTGTGCTGCAAAAAGACATGGCGGGTTTCATCCGGCCCGCTTTCCCGCGAGAAATAGACATCCTGGTAGACCGTGGAATAGGGCTCGCCATCGCGCCATTCAATCATGGCGGGGCCTGCACAAAGAGTATGGAGCGAGGAAATGCATGCTGGGATGAGGTTTCGGTGTGGCTGTCTTTAAAATACTGCGCTGTATAATACGATATATGCACACCCTGTACATCCCCCAACACGTTGCAGCCAATATCTGATGACGCCACTACCCACCAGTGAAGCTTCCGCCTAATTACCCCTGCCACTCCGGTTTCATCCTCTTTAAAACGTAGATTTGTGACAACGCTGGCCAGGCAATCGAAATCAAGACATTACAATTGTCGACATCAATCTTGATGTGCTGTGGAAGTTTGTCATTGGCGTTGCTTGAACAACCGCCCGCCGTACAACATGTCGCGAACTCATGAATATTCAATTAGAAAGGACTGAGATGGAGGTTCAAGCAACACCGAAGACAGGATTCGAGCTATGGCAGGACGGCCTCAACAAAGCCATAGCGGATGACAAATGGAATACCTGGGATTGTGAAATCCAGGTGGCAGTCAACGAATACAACCGTCACCTATCTGGAACTGCAGGTTACATGCCCTTGGATTGGCACATTATTAAGGCGATGGTTTGGGTTGAGACTGGAGCTAACAAGACCGAGTGGAAATCTAGGCCAATCCAAATAGGCAATTCACATGATCCTGGTCTGACATCACTCCTCTCTGGTGCGGAAGGTGGAGATTTGATTTTGCCTCCCGCTTGGAAAGGGCGACTGACGATAGGATCGGTGAGAACCATACCAGCACATAACATTCGTGCAGGAATCGGTTATTTATTGATGAAATTGGGTAGTTATGAGTATCGTAGCGTGCCGAGCGCTGAGTTCAAGGTATACGAAGTCACTATTAAAGCGGGTGATAGCCTCGACAAGATCGCGAAGGCACAGGGAAGCACCCTCGATACGCTGAAAAAGTTAAACCCAACAGCCGCCGTTCTGCGACCTGGACAAGTATTGAAATGCCAGAAGGCTTCAGTGCAGCGTGTCATCACAGGCTGGCGACACCTCTCTACAACACTGATCGCACAGCGCTATAACGGGGGTGGTGATCCTCTGTATGCAAAGAAACTTGATTATGCATTATCGTTGATGAGTAAAGGGAAGGCAGCTCTATGCGAACAATAAGAAAACTGATTGGTTTGGGACTGGCGATCTTTTTTTCAGCTATTGCGTTTGCAGCCTCCACTACTGCCGTTTTTGACGAGCGGGCCTTGCGTGAGGAATGCAGTGCATTTTCCGAAGCAGGAATGCGTGACTGTTTGACAGAGAAATCTAAAAATAGCCAGAAGGCGTTGAGTCAGGCCGAGGAAAAGGTAGTTGATACCCTATCCAAGTGGGATGAAGATAGTAAATTCCTCCAACTGGCAAAAGCAAGGCTTTCAGCATCAGGTAAAGCATTTGCAAAATACCGTGATGAGCAATGCGCGTTTGCTTCATCTTTGGGTGGCGGAGCGATCGGCAATGCTCTGGAAATCCGCCGTTTGGCTTGCGTTACGGAGCTCAATAACAGACGAGCCGCGCAGCTACGCGACGCAGTGTCTGACTTGCCATTGAAGTAGTTCGCAGGGGAGGGCCAGCAAACGCCCGCCATGTTGCAGCGTATATGCGCCCGCAAAAAGCCGGGCTGATTAGCTGCATAAACCGCCTGCAGAACCTCGCACATGAAATCCTAGGCAGCCGATCCCAGCGGCACGCGGCGATTTTCCGGCTTGACCAGCAGCATGTGCACATCACCCAGCGCACGCTCGGCAAAGCCACCTTCGCAATAGCACAGGTAAAACTCCCACATGCGGATGAATTCATCCGGATAGCCCAGCTCACGGATGGCGGCTTCATTGCGGAAGAAATTATGCCGCCACTCCGCCAGCGTACGGGCATAGTGCGGGCCGATGTCTTCCAGATCAAACAGCCGCATGTCGCTGGCGCGGGTAATGCTCTGCAGCATGGCGGTAACGGAGGGAATGCAGCTGCCCGGGAAGATATAGCGCTGGATGAAATCCACTGAGCGCCGTGCAGCGTCGTAGCGCTGGTCGGCAATGGTGATCGCCTGCAACAGCATCATGCCTTGGGGTTTTAGCAGGCGTGAGCATTGCGCAAAGTAGGTGTCGTAAAACTGGTAGCCCACCGCCTCGATCATCTCGATCGATACCAGCTTGTCATATTGCCCTTCAAGCTCGCGATAATCGGTCAGCAGGATATTGATCTTGTCGCTGAGCCCGGCTGCTGCCACCCGCTGTTGGGCGAGTTCGTATTGTGCCTGCGAGATGGTGGTCGTGGTGACCTTGCAGCCATAGTGGCTGGCGGCATAGATGGCGAAGCCGCCCCAGCCGGTACCAATCTCCACCACGTGGTCTGCCGGGCTGAGTTGCAGCTTCTGGCAGATACGCTCCAGCTTGTGCAATGAAGCTTGTTCCAGCGTCATGTCATCGCGGGCAAAAATCCCTGAGGAGTACATCATGGTCGGGTCCAGAAACAGCTGGAACATGGCATTGCCGAGGTCGTAATGCGCGGCAATATTCTTGCGGCTGCCTTGCTCGGTATTGCGGTTCAGCCAGTGCAGGCCTTTCAGCAAGGGCTTGAACAGGCTGGCAAAACCACCCTCCAGCGTATCCATCACCGACTGGTTGATCGCCATCAGGCGAATCAGCCCGGTGAGGTCATCGCATTGCCAATAGCCTTGCATGTAAGCCTCACCGGCACCGATGGAGCCCGCAAAGGCAATGTCGGCATAAAAGCGGCCATCCAGCACGGTGAGATGCACGCGCAAGCCGGTACCGGGTTTGCCAAAATGCAGGGTTTCCTGCTGCTCGGTGACGATCAGCTCCCCGCGCGTCAGGCGGGCAAGTCGCTGCAGCACCATTTTTCTGGCAAATGACTGCAGCCAGCCTGCTTTTTGCGGCAGGCGCGTCATCGTGCTAACGGTAGGCAAGGCAGGTTTGGATGTCATAGGGTTCAGGGGCATGTTGTTCATGAGGTAGCTCAGCAAGGGTTAGGGTTGCCGCGAATCGGCGGGCTGGGGATGGCTGAAAAAAGGCACGCGCTTTAGCCACAGGCGTAGCGCTTGCCAGTAGATGGCCCGAATCACGTTCAGCGTCATCAAGGGATATTGCAACAGCAGCAGATTAAGGCGGAGCCCGCTCAGCGGTTGGCGCTGCAATTGCAGGGTGGCATCAAACATCTTGCCATCGGCATGAAGGTTGCGCATATGCACATTTAGCTCCACGCCGGGGACCGAAAAAAACCAGTCATAGTCAATATCCATGGGCATGAATGGCGACACATGAAACGCCTTGCGCATGCCAAAGTGAAAGCCATCTTTATGCGGCGTATGGCAGTCCAGCACATAGGCGTGGCGCTCGCCCCAGGGGGTGTTGGTGATGTCGGCGACGATCGCCCGCAAGGTTTTGCCGTCGTCTTCAAAGCAGTAGTAAAAGCTGACCGGATTAAAGCAATAGCCGAAGTAGCGCATATGCGTGAGCAGGCGGATAGGGCCGGTCAGCGTGATGCCGGTTTTTTCGTGCACCAGCTGCTGCACGGCGGTTTTTAGCGGCACGGCAGGGTCGCCCAGATAATCGCTGCGTTTGAACCAGGCCGGCGCCGGGTGCCGTGTAGACCACAACCAGCGATCGCCGAACAGCGTGGGCAGTTCGTCCAGGTCCAGATACATCATGAACAGTCGATAGCGAAAGGCATGCAGAATGGGCATAAAGCGGCGATGCCCCACCCAGCCGCGGTAAATGGCGCTGGTGGTGGCCTGCAGGCTGTTGCAGGCGGCGGAATGGCGCGCATCAGGCATGCTTGAAATGCTCCAGCGCGCGCAAGGCGCTCACTACGCCATCTTCATGAAAACCATTGCGCCAGTAGGCGCCGGCATATGCGGTGCGATTGACGCCGCTGATCTCGGCATGGCGCAACTGTGCTGCCGCCCCGGCAGTGGTGTAGACCGGATGATGGTAGGTGAGGCGCTTGATGATCTTGTCCTCGGCAATGCCGGCGGTATGATTCAGCGTCACCAGCAAGGGCTCCCTGGATTGCAGGCCCTGCAGGATATTCATGTTGTAAGTGACGGCGACCCGGTCTGTCGGCGTTGGGGTGACGTGGTAATTCCACGCCGCCCAGGCCAGCTTGCGCTTGGGCAGCAGGCGGCGGTCACTGTGCAGCACAATGCTGTTTTCCTGGTAAGGAATCGCGCCCAGCACCTCGCGCTCGGCTTCGGTGGCATCGGCCAGCATGCGCAAGGCCTGGTCGCTGTGGCAGGCAAAGAATACCCAGTCGTAGAGCTCCTCGCCCACACCGGCAGGCGTGATGCCTACCGCGTTGTGCAGACGACGCACCTGCTGCACCGGTGTATTCAGGCGTATGCGGTCGACAAAACCAACGGTCAACGCTTCGGCATAGCGTGCCGAGCCTCCGCGTATCACGCGCCACTCCGGCCTGTCGTTCACGGTGAGCATGCCGTGGTGGTGGAAAAACCGCACGAAAAAGCGCGCCGGGAATGCCAGCATCTGCCTGGGCTCGGTCGACCAGATGGCGGAACCCATGGGAATGATGTAGTAGTCGATGAAATCCTGCCGGTAGCCATTGCGCGCCAGATAATCGCCCAGGGGGATTTCTTCGCCGTCTTCCAGCAGCTCCAGCGATTCGCGGTTGAAACGCAGGATGTCCTGGATCATGCGATAAAACGCGGGACGCAGCAGATTGCGGCGCTGGGCAAACAATGAGTTGAGCGTCGTGCCGTTGTATTCCAGCCCGGTTCTTTCGCAGCGCACGCTGAAGCTCATGTCACTGGCCTGCCAGCTGACGCCTATCTCATTCAGCAACTGGATGAAGTTGGGATAGGTGCGGTCATTGAACACGATAAAACCGGTGTCGACGGCATAAGACCGGCCCTCGTGCTGGATGTCATGCGTATGGGTATGGCCGCCGATGTAGCTTCCCGCTTCAAATACCGTGATGTCGTGGTCGCGCTGCAGGTGATAAGCGAGGGTATTGCCAGCAATACCAGCGCCGATAATGGCAATTTTCATGATGTGCTCTTGGGGGGATGGACGCGGCGGGCATTGCGTATTTCCGCTGGAATGCTGCGTAATTCGCGAATCAGCCCCAACGCCTGCAAGGCTTTCAGGCCATACCAGGTGATGTCGATTTCCCACCAGTAAAAGCCCTGGCGCGCAGCACCGGGGTAATGATGGTGGTTGTTGTGCCAGCCTTCGCCCAGCGTAAACAGCGCAATCAATGCGTTATTGCGGCTTTGGTCGGCGGTCTGGTAGCGACGGCTGCCCCAGTGGTGCGCCAGCGAATTGACGCTGAAGGTAGCGTGATAAAGCAGCACGGTGGAAATGACAAAGCCCCATACCAGCATCTGCCAGCCATTGGTGCCCCACGCCGGCAGGATGGCTTCCAGCCAGGCGCCCAGCGCATAGATGCTGACCGCAAACAGCACAGGTACCAGAATGTCGAAGCGATCCAGAAAACGTAATTCCGGAAACGCCGCCAGTTCCTTCACGCGCTCGGTGCGGGTGGCAAAATGTGCATCCGATAAAAACCAGCCAACATGACTCCAGAAAAACCCATGATGCACGGGCGAGTGGGCATCTTCCACCCGGTCGGAATTGGCATGGTGATGGCGATGCATGGATGCCCACCACAGCGGCCCACGTTGCACGGCAGTCGCGCCCAGCAAGGCAAATAGAAACTGCATGAAGCGGCTGGTCTTGAATGCGCGATGCGAAAAATAGCGATGGTAAAAGCCGGTGATGGCAAACATGCGTACCAGATACAGGATGACCGCTACCGCCAAAGCCACCGGACTCCAGCCTACCCAGATCTCCGCCAGGCAAGCGAGATGCAAACCGACAAAGGGCAGGGCGCGCAGCCAGTCCACTTGCTTGCTGATATTTACATCGCCTGTTTCCGGCGTGGCCGCACTATCCAGCCAGCGCAGCAGCCTGTGCTGCAGGGGTCTTGCCTGCGGCATCAGTGCGCCCCTTGCGAGTTAGATGCAGGCAAAGCTTGCTGCGGTACCTTGCGCAAGGCGCGGCTATCGTAGCCCAGGGCAATCACCTCGGCGACCAGCTTCTGGTAAGTGTCTTCGCTGATCTGCGGTTGCCGCGCCATGATCCAGACATAATCGCGAGCATTGCGGGCGATGATGGTGTGCTGATAGTCGCTATCCAGATAGGCAATCAGGTATTCCGCCTTGATCGGCCAGATAAACTGCATGCCCCAGACTGCATTGTTGCTGCCTTCACGGACAAAACCACGTGGATTGTAGGTTTTGAGCGGGCCGTCAAACGCGCCCTTGTTAAAGGTGAATGTGGTGGCGATGGTGCCATCCTTATCCAGCTGGTAGGACTCCACGGCGTTGTAAGCCTCGGTTTCTATCGCGGTGGGGATCACGGCAATTACGTACCACGGCCCCATAAAGCGGGCGAGGTCCACCTCGGGTACCGGCGTAATCGGGGGCAGCTGTTGCGTGGCGCAACCGCCTAGCAGACTGGCGATAAAGGCGGTCATCCAGGCCAATCGGCGTGATTTCATTCGGGAGTTTTGCATGATTAACGTAACCTGTAATTAATGATGTAGCCTTCCGGCGTGGTTGAACGCAGCGCCAGCCATTGCTGGTCAGCGGAATACCACAGGTCTATCTTGAGTTTGGGCGCCTCCAGCCGGTAATGCTCGGCATCGGTGGCCTGACCACGGACCTGTATGCTTTCCTTGCCCAGCGCGGTAATGCGGGCATCCAGATATTCACCGGTCTGCGGATTCAGCAAGCGCGTCTGCTTCAGCATAGTGGGGTTCCAGTAGGCGAAGGTCATGACGCATTCGCCCAGAGTTTTTGGCTTGGGCGATTGCAGGACAAACGCGCTTTTATCCGCACTTTTATCCAATACGCCTTTGACGATAGTCGTCTCGCGGTTCTCTTCGGTCTTAGCGTCAATCGCGCTCAGGCAATTGCCATTCCATTGTTCCCTGGCGGTATGCCGATAGCGGTAGGCATTCACGAACAGGAACTTCACATCAAAGCTCGCTTCGCTGGTCAGCGTGCGCTGCGCGCCATTGTCATCCAGCATAAAACGATGCTGGCCTATGGGCTTTTCATCCAGGAATACATTGAACTGCCACTCCTGTGCTTGTGTCTGGGCCGCATGGCAAACAAGGGCCAGCCCGCTGAGGTGCCAGAGTTTCATCTTAGTTTTCCTTTGTAACGCGAGACTTGGGAAACCAGGGGAAGAACGCCGGGGTGGATTGCACATAGGCGGCATAGGCCGGGCGGCGGTCACCAATGTCTTTTTCCAGCAGCGCCACACCACTGACCTTGAGCAGCAGCAAGGTCATCAGCAAGGGACCGGGTAAGGCCCACCAGGCGCCAGCCGACAAGGCCAGCAGATAAAAGCCCCACCAGATGCAGAATTCGCCGAAATAATTCGGGTGCCGGCTGTAACGCCAGAGGCCGCGATCCATGACAGCACCTTTAGGGGCGGTTGCCTTGAACCGGGCAAGCTGCCAATCGGCGATGCTTTCCCACAGCAGACCTGTTAACCATAGGGCGACGCCCAGCAGATCCATCCACCCAAGAGCGGCGCTGGACAGCAGGCTACCCAGCAAAGGCAGCGAAACCAGCCAGGCCAGCACGGCTTGTAGGCCGAAAACAATGTATAGGCTTTTCAGCCAGAAATGCGGCTCGTTGTTGCGCCGGATGGCCTGGTAACGGTGATCTTCGTGCGGGCCGCGGTTACGCCAGCTCAGGTAGATGGTCAGGCGTAATGCCCACAGGGTGACCAGAGCGAGAACAAGCCAGGTGCGCGGCTCAGGCCCAGCCAGCCAGGCATACACACCCGCGCCCAGCAGAAAGAACAAACTCCACATGCTGTCGACAATGGTGACATTGTGTCGATAGACACTGATGATCCAGCCCAGAAGGCCGAACAAAGCCATGGCCGCCAGGCCTTGAAGATAGAGGCTGCCGTCAAACATGCGACCATCCTTGTGCTTGATCAGGCACTGCCGTATAGCCATCAAAGCGGGCGGCCAGCCATAACAGCAATGGCGTCAGGCAAGCCCAGGCCAGGGCGAGCACCAGCCATGGCACATAACCCGAAGACAATGTAATCGCGCCAAGACGGCCGGCGGCCCAGTAAGCCATAGGGCCGCCAATCAAGCCAAATACGGCAGCGAGCGGCATGGAAGCGCGCAACCAGCGCAGGCTGACATTAAGCGTAGAAGCAAACAGCAACCACAGGCAGAGCATCCATATTGGTAACAATCCCGCAGGCCAGGCAGCTGGCGGGTAGCTCACCAGACCAGATAGCAGAATGACTTGATCACTCAGGCCACCGATCACCATGGCAGATAGCAATAGTTTGATTTCCTGGCCTGGAAGCAATGCATGGCGGAGATGCCAGGCCAGAATGGGCAAGGTGAAGACTACACCCAGCCAGGGTAGCGCATGGGCACCGCCCCAGACGCAGGCCATCCAGCCCAGCTGGAATAAAACAAAGTTAATCAGTTTTAACGGCATGGGTATGAATGCCCTCAAGCCGCTGGGCGCTCAAACTGGTAGTGGCTTACCCACCACTCCTGGCCGTCGCGATAGCCAAACAGCTCGGCGCAGGACATGAAGAAGATGCGCCAGCGATTGCGCCACATTTCGATATTTTGTGCCCCGTAAGTCGCGGCCAGAATGGGCTCAATGGCCGCCGCATGCTCGTCCATATTGGCGAGCCAGGCGTTGGCGGTTTTTTCATAATGCGTGCCGTCCCAGCGCCACATCTGCCGTAATTGCAAATGGCGCTGAAAGCGCAGAGGCAGATCATCGCTCGGCATCATGCCGCCGGAGAAGAAAAACCGGCTCATCCAGTCATCATCGCCTGCCACTTCAAAGGCGTAAGGGGTCATCTTGTGCACAAAAATATGCATGAAGAAGCGCCCGCCAGGGACCAGCCAGTCATGCACATGCTTGAACATGGTCTCGTAATTGCGCATGTGCTCAAACATCTCGACCGAGACGATGCGGTCGAACTGCATGCCAGGATTGAAATCGTTCATGTCGCAGGTAATCACCTGGATGTTGGGCAAGCCGCGCTTCATGGCCTCCGACATAATGTATTCACGCTGGGATTTGGAGTTGGATACGGCCGTGATGCGGCTGGCTGGATAATGCTTGGCCATCCACAAGGTGAGCGATCCCCAGCCGCAGCCCAGTTCCAGGATGGTGTTCCCATCCTGCAAATCCGCATGTTCGCAGGTCAGCTTTAGGGCAAGCGCTTCGGCTTCGTCCAGCGTCCGGGTGTTTTTATCCCAGTAGCAGGAACTGTATTTGCGGTGTTTGCCCAGGCAGTGCTGAAAAAATCGGGCAGGCACTTCGTAATGTTGTGCATTGGCAAGCTCAGGCACCAGGGCAATGGGCGCCTCACGCATGCTGCTGACGAAGGCGTTTTCTATGTCGGCGGCCACGGCGCAATCTGCCGCGGCAATGTCCTGCAAGCGAACTTCCAGCAGGCGTCGGATGCCCGTGCGTATTGCATAATCCGGCACCAGGCCGCGTTCCGACCAGTCAATCGCCAGTTTGGTGACTTGCATGAATAATCCTTATTGATTGCGATGGGTTACACGCTCGCCACATTCAGGCTTTGCGCAAATTTATTCTTGAATGACTCAGCAATGCGCTTGAAGCTTTGTTCGATCTCCATACCCAGAGGCACGGCGCCGGCTTCCTTGATGGCGTCATGCAGGGTGACGGATGACTGACCGCCTACAAACACGGGCACATTGGTGGCGTTCACCAGATGCGTCAGCTGGCGTTTCATCAGCGATGCATCGGTCATGAATGAGGCAGAGAGCACGATGCCGCGTGATTTGGACTGCACAACAGCCGCAGGTAGCTCTTCAAGAGGCATATCCGTGCCCAGCAGTATGCAGCGGTAACCATGGTCATATGCGCTCAAGGCAAACAGCAGAATGCCGGCTTCATGGCGCTCACCCGGCATGCAGGCGGTGAGCAGGGCAGGGCCATAATCGCGGCGCTTGCGGTGGTGAAAACGGGCCCCGAGCTTATTACGCAGATACACACCAAAAAAGTGCTCCTCGGCCACGGTGCCGTCGCCACGCTCCCAGCGCTCGCCCAGACGGATCAGCATGGGCATCAGCAGCATGTCGGTCACGATTTCAATGGAATAAAGCGAGAGTGCTTCGTTATAGGTGCTTTCCAGTACCACTTCGTCGAAATTGGCCACGGCGGCAGTCATGCGGGTAATCAGGCGATTCCAGAATTCTTCTTCCTGATTGCTGTAGGTATTGGCTTCGCCGGAAATCAGCGAAAAGTTGATGCGACTGATGGGGATACCCTTATCCAGCAGATCGACCACCCTATGCAAAATAGCGATCTGGTCTTTGGTGTAGAGGCGGTGTCCTTTGGGAGTGCGGACCGGCTCGATCAGTCGGTAACGACGTTCCCAGGTCCGCAGTGTGACTGGGTTGATCCCGGTTAATGCCGAGACGGTACGTATTGGGTAAGCATCTACATCTGGATTTGGCATATTACTGACTCCTGAAAAGGAAACACTGTTTTATTAGTGAGTGATTTACTTCACATCACATTTCTTATATTTCGATTCAAAACTTATGCAAAAGTTTAATTTATTTATACATCAATAACTTATTCATAAAATACTTATTCAATACTTATTCAAAAAGACTTATGCAAGTGAGCCAAGCTATTTCGCGATGCTGATATAGGTCATATACGTCGCCATCCAGAATTTGGATTCACCCAGATGCATATTTCATCTTGATTCCAGCGCAACATGGACAGGCAGAGCAGCAACGGAGTGCCATAGCTACCGCTTGCATAAGCAATGGCTGAACAAGCGGGCATGCACCAGGCTGGTTGATCAGCCCGGGTGGATTTTTCTCCCGGGCTGATCACATCAGCAGGCTAAATCTGGGCGAGCTTGCCCTGATAGAGCACAGGGCCAGTAGGCGCACCTGTCGGCGAGCCGCCTTGTGGCTCAAGACTGACCGCCAGCCCGCCTTTATCAAGTGCAGCCAGCAGAGTAGGAGGGATGGGCATGCTGGCCTTGCCTTGCTGCGGCAGAATGCCGAGCGAGACTGGGGCGGATTTATCCGGAGGCAATACCCAGAGTTCGAAGGATTTATCAGGAAAGGCCTGTAACGATGGCAAGGCGGCCGCATGCATCTCGGCTTTGCCATCGCTTCTTCTGGTCAGGCTGAGCATCCACCCGGCCTTGGCGTCGGTATCGGTCAGCACGGCCACATTGGTGGGAGCGGGGGAAGTAATACTCGCGGGTTGCTGCGCCTGTATCACCATAAACACGGCCAGCACCACGACAAAGCTGCTGGCGGCAAGCGCCAGGCCACGCCACCAGTTGAGGGCAGAGCGCAGGCGCTGCCCATACAGACGAATCTCGATGTGCTGCCACACCTCTTTACGAGGGGCAATAGCGGGCACCATGTCTGCCAGCAGATTCAGTCGGTGCCGCCACCAGTCAATGGCGGCCTGCCATTCGGGCCGAGTTTCCACCAGGCGCAGAAAACGCCGACGTGCTCTACCACGCAGGGTGCCCAGCACGTATTCGGCGCTCAGCATGTCTTTCAGATGTTCGTTGTCGTAGTTCATGTTTTCAGGCCTTCGCAATGCAGTTTTTAAGAGACTGCAAACCCCGACGTATCCAGGTCTTGATCGTGCCTAATGGCTGGATCAATTGCTGGGCCAATTGTTCGTGTGCCAGTCCATGGAAATAACTCATGGCAATGGCCTGGCGCTGCAGAGGTGCCAGGGCTTTCATGCAATTCAGCAACACATGGGCTTCCTGACCTGAAATAGCTTGCTCGATGGGGCTGAGGTCTTCCGATGCCCATTGATCAAAGTCCTGATCCTCCCCCAAGCCGTGCTCATGAGGCATGGCCCGCAACATATCCAGGCAACGGTTGCGCACGATGGTGGTCATCCAGGTCATGGCCGATGCCTTGTCTTCATTAAAACTGCCAGCATGGTGCCAGACACTGACAAAAGCATCCTGCAGGGCCTCCTCAGCCAGATCGCGTCTGCTCAATATACGTATGGCAAGCCCGAATAGTTTCGCCGATGTAGCTTCGTAGAGTTTGCTGAAGGCTTGCCGGTCTCCTTGCGAGGTTCGGGCAAGGAGCAGGGAGAGCTCCGGGGAAGATGGGGGAGAGGTGGCCATTATGCTTATTGGTTTCGTTAGTGGTATGGCATTTGATAAGTCTTTATACTCCGGCTCATGCTAGAAATACTCCCGGCTTTAATCAAGAGGTGGATATGAGAACAACAGGCAAAAGCCTTGCTGCACAACTAGTTTCAGTGATTTTTCTATGCATGCAGCTGACCACGCCGAGCGCCCATGCCGATAGCGACAGCGAGCAGATTCAGCACCCGAAACCCGCCGACTGGCCTAGCTTTGGTCGTGATTACACTAATCAGCGGTTTTCCACTTCCACCGTTATCAATCGCAGCAATGTGAGTCAGCTCGCTGAAGCGTGGCGATTCAAAACCGGGGTGACCGGCAGCTTTCAAACCACGCCTATCGTGAGTAATGGCGTGATGTACCTTTCACTTCCTTACAATCATGTGGTTGCCCTGGATGCCCGCACCGGCAAGGAACTCTGGCGCTATGAGCATCAGCGCCGCCCGGACTGGAAAATGTGCTGCGGCCCTGCCAACCGTGGCGTGGCGGTCGCCTACGGCAAGGTGTTCATGGGCACGGTGGATGCGCGTCTGATTGCGCTCGATGCCAAGACGGGCAAGCTGGTGTGGGATATTGATGCCGTAGATCAGGCGGTGGAAACCGAAGGCCAGGCCTCTCTGGATAGCAAAGACCCCAATAGCCGTGCCAAGGTGTCAGGTGGCACCGGCATTGGCATTGCCATGGCGCCTATTGTTTACAAGGGCAAGGTATTGGTGGGGATTACCGGTGTCGGTTACGGCCTGCACATTGATAATCCGCGCGAAGATGCGCCGCTGGGCGCCGTTATCGGCTTGGCCGGGCGCTATGGCCGCCCCGGCTTTATTGCCGCATTTGATGCCGAAAGCGGCAAGCGCATCTGGCAGTTTGATACGATTTCGCCAGAGCACTGGCTAGGGCAGTTTACTGTGAAGACCGCCGATGGGCTTATCCTGGATCGCGATGTCGCCACTGAAAAAGCCCAGGCTAAACAGCACCCGGATGCCTGGCGGTACGGCGGCGGATCGGCCTGGAGCACACCGGCGCTGGATCCGGCCCTGGGTCTGCTGTATTTCGGCACGGGCAATCCTTCCCCACAAATGAATGATATTGAACGGCCGGGCGATAATCTCTATACCGTTTCTCTGGTGGCGCTCGATATCGAGACCGGCAAGCTGCGCTGGCATTACCAGCAGGTTCCGCATGATCTCTGGGGCTATGACCTTGCCAGCCCGCCTGTTCTGTTTGAATGGCAGCACGATGGCAAGACCATTGCGGCGGTGGGCCAGGCTAGCAAGACCGGCTGGTTTTACGCGCATGACCGCGCCACCGGGCGTCTGCTGTTCAAGTCCGAAGCCTTTGTCCCGCAAAAAAACCTGTTTCACAAAGCCAGCAAAGAAGGCACCACGCTTTATCCGGGCATCTTGGGTGGTGCCAACTGGTCGCCAGTGGCATTGGATGCAGCAGCAGGCCAGGTATATGTCGCCGCTATCCACGCGCCGATTACCTACACTTTGCATGAGTCGGTGGACGCCGATGGCAAACTATTGCGCTATACCTCATCGGAACCTGCTGAAGAGCCACGCTGGGGCTTGCTGTCCGCCATTCGCCTGAGCGATGGCAAAATCGCCTGGCAACACAAGACAGCCCAACCGCTGGTGGGTGGGGTGCTGGCAACGGCTGGTGGACTGGTATTCACGGGGGAGGGCAATGGAAACTTTGCCGCCTATGACGCCTCCAATGGTAGTCTGCTATGGCAGGCCAAGGCGGATGCAGGCGTTAACGCACCCGCCATCAGTTATGAAATCGATGGTATTCAATACATTGCCGTGGCGGCTGGCGGCAACGCAATTTTCGGGTACAAACAAGGTGATAACGTTCTGGTCTATGCCTTAGGCAAATAAAAGCTTGCAAATCAACGCCAGGCCTCCTTGCGAACGTTCCCGCTTTAAAAATGACAACAAGAAAGGCCTGCATGACAAGATTACCTTACCCCTTAGCCCTGGCATTGGCGCTGGCATTTGCCCAGCCGGTGCTGGCCGACGATGGCTGGATACTCGCCAGCCAGGGTGAATCACTGACCACCGGCCAGAGCCTGACGCTGGATGTGGTGAAGCCAGATAGCCAGGCCAATTGGCCGCAAACCCTGCAATTGAAACTGTCCGGCAGCGGCATCAGCGAAACGCTGGACATGAGCTTG
The DNA here is from genome assembly GCA_035565335.1 of Methylovorus sp. Classification (GTDB taxonomy): domain Bacteria; phylum Pseudomonadota; class Gammaproteobacteria; order Burkholderiales; family Methylophilaceae; genus Methylovorus. The sequence continues at coordinate 25,004 of DATMSO010000089.1, read as the reverse complement.
CAGCCCGCCAGCAGCGGCACCAGCACACGGCGTCAATATACCGGCCTGGTACGCTCGGCGTTCAAGGGTGTGGTGCGTGCGGATTTGGTCAATGCCAGCTCCAATCGTGTCCTGCTGGTGGCGGCCGATGGCGACAGCATCCCACCCATGCAGGTAGTGACGGCGGCAAAAGCGGACACGCCTGCCGCGGAAGATGCGCCACCAAAACTCGTGATTGCCAAGCCGGGTGAAGAGCCTGCGCTGACCGCCAATGATCCAATTTACTTTTTGCTTGGCGCCAATGACGAGCGCGGCAACGATGCACGCTTCCAGATCAGCTTCAAATACCGTCCTTTTGCCCCGGATGGTACCGTGGCGGGGTTTGCTCCCTTCCTGACCAATCTGTATTTTGGCTACACGCAAACTTCCATCTGGGATATAGGCGAAAAATCCAGTCCCTTCCGCGATACCTCATATCGCCCCAGCCTGTTTTACGAGTGGGGCGGCAGTGGCATAGGGTTGATGCCGAATGAATGGCGAGGCGGCGTTGAGCATGAATCGAACGGGCAGGGCGGGGTTGATTCGCGCTCCATCAATACGGCCTTTGTACGCCCGGCCTGGCATTGGGCCATGCCGAGTGGCCGCAGCCTCACGTTCATGCCCAAGATCTACACCTATCTGGATAAGGAAGATGGCAACACGGATATCCAGCGCTACCGTGGTTATGTCGACTGGCAAGTACGCTATGGCCGCGAGGATGGCTTGATGCTGAATGGGCTATATCGCCAGGGGACGGCCGGATACAGCACGGGTCAGGTGGATGTAACCTATCCGATCAGCGACAAGATATTCAACCGCACTGGCGCCTTCATTCACCTGCAGGTGTTTTCCGGCTACGGCGAAACCTTGCTTGATTACAACCGCAATAACGACACCCAGATTCGTCTGGGGCTTTCGCTCACGCGCTGATCCAATCGGCTGACATGTGTAGACGCAACACAAACAAAAAGCCCCGCCGAAGCGGGGCTTTTTGTTGAGCTGCTGGTTTAGCAGGCTATCAGAAGTAGTAACGGCGTCTGGTTGCCATGAAACCGATCAGACCCAGGCCGGCAAACAACATCATGTAGCTTTGTGGCTCAGGCACGGCAGAGACTGGAATCGTGATATCAGCACCAGTGAAGTAGTGGTTGGCGTTGATCTGAATATTGGAATTCCAGGCATTCACGATCACGTTGCCATTGATCTGACCACCACCACCTTGAACGGTGGCAAATGGAGCCAGGATGGAGCCGTACACGCCGACGTTATTGAAGTTCAGCGTAGTAGCTTCATAGAAGTTGAACAGCACGTTGTAATTGCTGAAACCGTTTGGCGTGCCCCCTTGAAAGCCGGCTACCGCGCCACTGACATTCACGATAATGGTCTGATTGGAGGACAGCTGAGCAAAGTTGGAGTAGTTCACGGAATACAGATCAGCACCGCTGACATTAAATACCTGCACACCGCTAGAGCCATTGCCAGTAAAGGTAACGCCGCCATACTGATATGCCGTCGAACCTGTAGCCCCTAACTGGGAAAGCGAGCTGGACAGCGCAATCAACTCGGTTTTTTCATCAGCGAACGAAAAAGGCGCAGTTCCACTACTGATCGTAGCGCCACCACCCACACTGGAGGTGCTGCTGGCACCTGCCACGTAGGCATTGCCGTTGTTGATGGAGCCATTGGTGTAGTTGAGATTGCCACCCACTACCAGGGCATAGCCATTGTAGGGCTTGTTGTTGGCGTTAACACTGTAACCGTTGACGGTGGTATTGCCACCTACAGCCACAGCGCCTTCGGTGTCACTGTACTGGCTGTTGAATGTTGAAAAGACAAAAGCGTTGAATTTCCCCGCAACCCCTAAGTCGACTGCTGCATTTGCGGATGCAGTCAGCGTCATCAACGCCAAACCCATAACAGCCGATGTTGTTTTCGTAAACATGATGAATTTCCCCGATTTATTTGAAGTTATGGCCGCATTCTAATCGCGGGAAACCGACCTTGATATAGTACCTTAGTACTAGTGAGGGCTTTTTAAACAAGAATTTGTGATTAAAACGATTTAATTGAGGATAGGCATTGTGCCTTCAGCGCAAAAGAAAAAGCCTCAAGTTTTTCAACTTGAGGCTCTGTCTTTTTGAATCAACCGGTCAACTTATTCAGTCAACCAGTGGACGCTTTATTGGCGTCCCCACGGGGATTCGAACCCCGGTCGCCTCCGTGAAAGGGAGGTGTCCTAGGCCTCTAGACGATGGGGACAAGAGAGGCAGTATTCTATACTACTTTTGCATTAATTCAAACTTCTAATTAAGCAATTTTTTTACTTTTCGTTAACCGGTCAATGAAGACTGGTGGAGGTAAGCGGGATCGAACCGCTGACCTCTTGCATGCCATGCAAGCGCTCTCCCAGCTGAGCTATACCCCCGAAAAAGTTGCGCCATATTAATGACCGAAGCCGCGCCTGTCAACGACTTTTAGCGAGATGGGTGAAAAAACTTAAGGCGGCTCGCAGGACATTTTAATGAAAACCAAGCTAAGCCAATGATGAAAATGAACAATCCCGCAGAAGCACCGGATTTGATATTTTGCGATGGCACGCGGCAAAGATTCTGTGTGGCGGCAGCCTCATTAAAGCAAGGCAAATGCTGACCCAAAAAAAACCCGAGAAATATCCTCGGGCCAAGGGATTGAAGTTTGCAGTTTGTTAACCGCACCTTACCGTACTCCGGGGTATGGGCGAGTGTAAAGATACCCAAAGCATGCATAACTAAACGAAGAGATCATTTGCATTGATATATGAGGTGAAGCTTTGGCTCTTGCTGAAAAGCAGAACGATAGCGCTGAGGTTAATACAATTCTTACACTGATTTGCTGGTTTATCTTATAGGCATCCTGTTTGCATCGCGGGAAACTGATTTCTCAACCATGAGTAATAAAAAGGAGTTATGTGATGGATAACAAAGAAGTCATTTCTACCCTCAATGATCTGATCGAAATCTCCAAAGACGGTGAAGAAGGTTTTCGCACCGCCGCCGAAAATGTCGAAGTCACTCCGCTGAAAGAATACTTTCTTGATCGTTCGCAAGAAGTCGCTTCCTCGGTACATGAGCTGCAGGATCTGGTGCGCACCCTTGGCGGGCAGCCTGAAACTGAATCCAGCGTGTCTGGCTCCCTGCATCGGCGCTGGGTTAACTTCAAAGCTGCGCTTACCAGCAATGACACCGTAGCCGTGCTGAATGAAACTGAGCGCGGTGAAGATGTAGCCCTCGCTTCGTATAAAAAGGCAGCGGAAAAGGAACTGCCCCCTACGGTGCGCAATGTGATCTTACGCCAGCTGGAAGGCGTGCAACGCAATCATGATCGCGTTAAACAATTGCGCGATGCTGCCCGCGCAGAAGTGGGCTAATCCCTCGCGCTTGCCTGCGTCAGCCCAGCGAGGTTGATGCAGGCGCTTAAATGAATAAAGGCACGCGATAGAAGCGTGCCTTTATTTATGGATTCAGATTGGAAGCGCGTTAGCCGCGAAAGTTGGACTGCGCGTCAAACTGGCTCAGCTCCACTCTTGGCAAGGGCTGCCAGCCCGGCTTGCGATGCTCGGCCACCACATTAGTGAAAATGCCGCCACGCACATAAAACTTGGCAGTGAGTCGCATGAACTTGGGATCAGTCGCGGCCACCAGATCATCCAGAATGCGATTGGTCACGGCCTCGTGGAAACAGCCTTCGTCGCGGAAAGACCACATATACAACTTAAGGCTCTTCAGTTCCACGCATTTCTGATCGGGAATGTAATCCAGATAAAGCACCGCAAAATCCGGCTGACCGGTTTTGGGGCACAGGCAGGTAAATTCGGGGATTTCCATATGGATATGAAAATCACGGCCTGGCTGCGGGTTGTCGAAGGTTTCAAGTGCTTTCGTGGGTTGACTAGACATAAGGGCTACCGTATAAATTGAATGGATTGGATGTGGACTCACTTGGGAGAGTTCGGTTCACATCGCACAATCGCTTATTATACAAGCTCGCCCTCACGATAAAACACATTATAAAGTGCGCCTCACCCACCTTAAACTTGCCGGCTTCAAATCCTTCGTTGATCCGACTACCTTGCATATCCATGGTCAGCGGGTGGGGGTCGTTGGTCCGAATGGCTGTGGAAAATCTAATGTCATGGAGTCCATACGCTGGGTACTAGGCGAATCCAGCGCCAAGGAGATGCGCGGCGATTCCATGGATGCCGTGATTTTCAATGGCTCCGCCAACCGCAAGCCCATTTCACGTGCCAGCGTAGAGCTGATTTTTGACAACAGCCTGGGTGGTGCCGGTGGCGAGTGGGCGCAATATGCCGAAATCTCCGTCAAGCGGGTTATCGAACGGGACAAAGGCTCCAGTTATTACATCAACAATAGTGCTGTGCGCCGCCGCGACGTGGCCGATCTTTTCCTGGGCACAGGCCTGGGCGGCCGGGCGTATGCCATTATTGGCCAGAACACGATCTCCAGGATTATTGAAGCCAAGCCGGAAGAGATGCGGGTTTTCCTCGAAGAAGCCGCCGGCATTTCCAAATACAAAGAGCGCCGTCGCGAGACGGAATTGCGCCTGCGGGATACGCGCGAAAATCTGTTGCGGGTGGATGATATACGCCAGGAGATGGTCAAGCAGATCACCCGCCTGGAATCGCAGGCCGTGGTTACCTTGCAATACCATGCCCTGCAGAAAACCCTGAAACTGAGCCAAGGCCAGCTGTGGCTGCTGAAAAAACGCGATGCCGGCAATGCCTGGGAAAAAACCCAGCGCCAGGTGGAGAAAGTGGTTAACGAGCTCGAAGCGCAAATGGCCGCCTTGCGCCATAGCGAGAGCGAGGTGGAAACCCTGCGTCAGCGCTATCAGGAAACAAATATCATCACCCAGCAAGTGCAGACCCTGTATTACGAAAGCAATGCCGAACTGGCCAGGCTGGAGCAGCAGGTAAAACACACGCAGGAAGCCCGCGACCGCCTGCAGCAACAGTTGCAGCAGATTGAGTCTCAGCGCACGCGTCTGGAAACCCAGCAGGCAGGATTCAAGGAACAGCTAGCGGCCCTGCAGGCGCAACAGCTGACCGCATCGACAGGCGAAACAGAAGCCAGTGCCGCACTAGCGACGCTCAAGGCGGCCATGCCTGATATCGAACGCGCTTTCCAGTCGGCCTTGCATACGCATTCCGCCGCCCAGCGCAGCCTGAACGATGCAGAACAAGCCATTCGTCTGGAAACCTCCGGTATTGAGCACATGGAGCGCAGCCTTGCCGATCTGACGCAGCGCGAGCGCAAGCTGGAGGCCGATCGCCAGCAACTGAGCGTTCCAGATGAAAACACACTGACGCAGTTGCAGACGGCGCATGCCGAGGAACAGCAGACCATCACGGCGCTGGAACAGAGCATTGCTCATCTTCGTCAGCGCGAACAGGAGCAGCAGGATGCCCTGCGGCTGGCGCGCGAAGCCTTGCTGGCAAGCGAGCGGCGTTTCGCGCAAACAGAAGCCCAGGTCAATTCGCTCAGCAAGCTTCAGCAATCCCTGGGGCGCGAGAGCCAGCTCGAATCCTGGTTGAAAAACAACGGCATCGCCTCCGGTGAGCGCTTGTGGCAGCAACTCAAGATTGCCGATGGCTGGGAAGTGGCGGTAGAAGCTGCCCTGGGCGCCCAACTGAATACCCTGATGCAGAATGGCAGCGCTACAGCGCGGGCTTCTTCCAGGCCGCCAGCCGCCATCACGCTGGGCACCCTCAGCGAAGTCAGCACAACTGGTACGCATGCTCCCGAACGCCCATGGTCGCGCCTGCTGGACCGTATTGACCTCAAGCACGCCGGTGCCGCAGGGGTGCTCGCGGACTGGTTAAGCCAGATATACATCCTGGAAGACGACAGCCAGGCAGAACGCATGCAAGGTGAGCTGCAGGCCGGCGAAATGCTGATCAACCGGCAGGGCGATATCTACACCCGTCACAGCCTCAGCCTGCACGCTGCCAAGTCCGAGCTGAATGGCGTGTTGGAACGTCAACGTGAGCTGGATGCCTTGAATGCCGAGCTGCCGCAACAGGCAGCCATGGTCAGCGAAGCAAAAGAGGCTTTGCTCGCGCATGAAGCCACCCTGCAAACCCTGCGGCAAGACAGCCAGCAACAGCAGCAGGCCTTGCGCGGACAAACCCAGCAGCATCACCAGCGGCAACTGGAAATTCAGCGCCTGCAACAGCAGCGACAGCACGCGCTGGAGCGTGGCAAGCAACTGGCCAGCGAACTTGCAACCTTGCATGAACGGCGTGCCGAGCTGCAAGCCCAGTTGCAACAGAAACAGAACGGCATCAACGCCTTGCAGGCGTCCGTGGCGCAATTGCAGGAAGAACGCCAACGCACCCAACAGCAACGTTTTACCGCAGAAAATGCCCTGGCACAGGCGCGAGCCAATCTGCAGAAGGCCGAGCGCGAGGCGCAAGAGCAGGTTTTTAATAACAAGCTCATCACAAACAATATCAATGACTTAAGTAACCGACTTCAATCCACTTCAGAAGAAATGGATGCCCTGGCGATGCGGCAGCAGGAAACGGAAGCTCTGCTGGCCGCGGCGAAAATGGATACCTTGAAATCTAATCTTGAGCAGGCCGTGAACGCCAAGCAGGCGCGCGAAGCCGAACTGGTTGCCGCGCGAGATGCCATGACGGTCGCGGAGCAGGGCCTGCAGGTACAAGAGCAGCAGCGCATGCAGATTGAGCAATCGCTGCACCCCATGCGCGACAAACAGGAACAAGCCCGATTGGCAGAACAGCAGGCGCGCTTACAGTTCGAGCAGTGCCAGCAAGGCCTGGAAGCCACCGGGCTGGACGAAGCCATGCTGGGCGAGAGCCTGCCCGCACAACTCAAGGCCAGCGATCTTGAGCGCAAGCTCGGCAGCCTGCATGAGGAGATAGAGGCCTTAGGCCCGGTCAATCTGGCTGCTGTGCAGGAGCTGGAGAGCGAGAAAGAGCGCAAGCAGTATCTGGATAGCCAGGCGACTGATCTCGATCAGGCCATCCAGACGCTGGAAGATGCCATCCGGCGGATTGATCGCGAAACCCGTAGCCGCTTGCAGCAGACCTTTGAAGAAGCTAATCGGCACTTTGGTGAGCTGTTTGCTTCACTCTTTGGGGGCGGGCAGGCGCGACTGGAATTGCTGGGCGATGAAATACTCGATACCGGCATGCAGGTGTTTGCCCAGCCACCGGGCAAGAAAAACAGCACCATCCACCTGTTATCGGGCGGTGAAAAAGCCCTGACGGCGCTGGCGCTGGTGTTTGCCTTGTTCCGCTTGAATCCGGCGCCGTTCTGCCTGATGGATGAGGTAGATGCGCCACTGGATGACAGCAATACCGAGCGTTTTTGTGCCATGGTAAAAAAAATGTCAGAGCGCACGCAATTCCTGTTTGTAAGTCATAATAAAATAACAATGGAGATGGCCCAGCAGATGATAGGGGTCACTATGCAAGAGTCGGGGGTTTCTCGCGTGGTGGAAGTAGACATGCAAATGGCGCTGCAGATGCACGAGTCTGCCGCCTGAAAAATACGCAATCCACCTTAATTTCCTAAGTAAACACCTATTAGAGTGCATTAACACATGACCGATTTACAGCTAGCATTGATTGCCTTGGGCGCACTGATCATCATCGCAGTCGTGCTTTTCAACTGGTGGCAAGAGCGTAAGCTGCACAAGGAAACCGAAAGCCGGTTTGCCGCGCCTGAAACCGATGTGCTGATGAATGACGACTTTCGCATAGAACCAACCACGGTGTTACGCGATAACCCGCGCGAAGAACCTGAAGAAGAGGAATTCGTGGTGCGCGTGCGCATTCAGGATGATGAGCCGGCAGCGCCAGTCGCGGCCTCTTATCAAGCTGAGCCACGCGTTGAGCTGCAAGAACCAGCCGTCAGCGCCGCGCCCGCTATCACTGAGGAAGTCCGCATCGAGGTCACGGAAGAGCTCACGGAAAAGATCACCGAGCAGGAAACCGCATCTTTCGAACATGACTCTGCTTTGCCAGAAGATACCGTTGAGGAAGAGCCTGCGAGCTATGCCCAGGCCCAAGCCTATACACAGGAAGAGGAAACGGAAGCACCTGTGGCCTCGACAACCGCACCCTGGGATGAGCCTGTCGCAACACCTCAGCAAGAAGCCGTGGAATCCATCCCATTGCCTGCCGATGTTGATGCACAAATCGACCTGAGTGCCGTGCTGTATCTGCCCCGACCCTACACTGGCGCTGCGTTGCGCCAGCAGTTCCTGAATTTCTCCGAGATCGATAAACCCGTTTATGCCTTTGGCCTGGATGCTTTCCGTGAGTGGCATTTGCTGACGCGCGAGCAGGAGCAGGGGGAATTCAGCCGCTGTGTATGCAGCCTGCAGCTGGCAGACCGCTCCGGCGCGGTTTCGCGCGAGATGCTGATCCGCTTTCAGAATGCCGCAGAAGATATTGCGCTTAACCTGGGCGCGCAAGTGGAGTGGCAGGGCACACCGGACCCGCTGCCTTATGCGCAGGCGCTGGATGCGTTTTGTATCGAGGTGGACAAGCTGGTCAGCCTGCACATCGTGCAAGGCAGCAATGGCCCCTTCACCGGCACCAAATTCCGCGGCCTGGCAGAAGCCAGTGGCATGGTGTTAGGCAATGATGGCGCCTTCCATTACCGCGATGAGCAGGGCCACACCTCATTCTCGCTGATCAATCAGGATAGCAACCCCTTCAATGCGGACATGCTACGCACCGTGGTGATCAAGGGCGTGGTGTTCCAGCTGGACATTCCGCATGTAAAAAACTGCACGGAAGTGTTCAATCAGATGGTGCTGGCTGCACGCCAGATGTCGCATAGCCTTAGCGCCAATCTGGTGGATGACAACTACCGTCAGCTGACCGACACGCAGATTGACCGCATACGCCAGCAGCTGAAAATGTTGCATGCCCAGATGGTCACCCGCGGCATCATGCCTGGCGGACAGACCGCTGCCCGTTTATTTTCCTGATATTGAATTCGCCTCCTGCCTATGACGAAGTCCGATCCCAGCCAGGGAGCCCTGTTTGACCATGCCCCCGCCAGCGTGAGCGCTGCCACGCCGGAAGCCCAGATTCGCCAGCTGCGCGAGCAGATCAATCTCTACAACTACCAGTATTACGTGCTGGATGATCCCAGCGTTCCCGATAGCGAATACGACCGCCTGTTCCGCGAGTTGCAGGCGCTGGAGCAAGCGCACCCGGAGCTGCTGACACCTGATTCGCCCACGCAGCGCGTAGGCGCATCTCCGCTCAAGGCTTTTGCCAGCGTGCAACACCGGCAGGCCATGCTTTCCCTCAACAATGCCTTTGAGGAAAGCGAGCTCACGGCGTTTGACAAGCGCATACGCGATGCTCTGGGCATCGCCCAGGTGGAATATGCCGTAGAGCCCAAGTTTGATGGCCTGGCAATCACGCTCACCTATGAAAACGGCCTCTTCGTGCAGGGCGCCACCCGTGGTGACGGTTACACCGGCGAAGATGTCAGCTCCAACCTGCGCACCATACGCGCCATTCCGATGCGCTTGCCGGTGGAAAACCCACCCAGGCTGATCGAAGTGCGCGGCGAAGTGCTGATGCTGAAGCGGGATTTTGACAAGCTAAATCGCCAGCAGGCCGAGCGTGGCGAAAAGCTGTTTGCCAACCCGCGCAATGCGGCCGCCGGCAGCCTGCGCCAGCTGGACCCTGCCATTACCGCCAACCGCCCGCTGATGTTTTTTGCCTACGGCCTCGGCATTGCCGAAGGCGTACCCACGCTTACCACGCATGCGGCTGCCATGGACTACCTGGCATCGTTACGCCTGCCAGTCAGCGATCAACGCGCCACGGTGCTGGGGCAGCAAGGGCTGCTGGACTATTACACGCGCATAGGCGCGGCCCGTGCCAGCCTGCCATTTGATATTGATGGCGTGGTGTATAAGGTCAACAGCATCGCCCAGCAGAACGAACTGGGCTTTGTCTCACGCGCACCGCGCTGGGCTGTGGCGCATAAATTCCCGGCTCAGGAGGCGCTCACCGAAGTGCAGGCGATTGATGTGCAAGTGGGTCGCACCGGCGCGATCACGCCGGTAGCACGCCTGAAGCCGGTGTTTGTCGGCGGCGTGACGGTGACCAATGCCACTCTGCATAATCAGGATGAAATTGACCGCAAGGATGTGCGCGTCGGCGATACGGTCAGCGTGCGCAGGGCAGGGGATGTCATCCCCGAAGTGGTCGCCGTGGTGCTGGAAAAACGTCCGGCGAATACTGTGGCCTATCGCCTGCTGGAGGCCATTAATCACCAATGCCCAGTCTGCGGCTCGCATGTGATCCGGCAGGAGGACGAAGCCGTCGCACGCTGCACCGGCGGGCTCTTCTGCTCCGCCCAGCGCAAGCAGGCCGTGCTGCATTTCGCCTCGCGCCGCGCCATTGATATTGAAGGCCTGGGCGAAAAACTGGTCGATCAGTTGGTGGATGGCGCCCATATTCATACCCTGGCCGATATTTACCGGATGGATCTTGCCACGTTGTCGGGGCTGGATCGCATGGCGGAAAAATCAGCTCAGAACATTCTCGATGCCCTGCAAGCCAGCAAATCCACCACGCTGGCGCGATTCATTTACGCGCTGGGCATCCGCAATGTGGGTGAAGCCACCGCCAAAGACCTGGCGCGCTACTTTGGCAGCCTGCAAGCCTTGCTGGCGGCCGATGTTGAACAATTGCAGCAAGTGCCGGATGTTGGGCCCATCGTCGCCGAATCCATACGCCAGTTTCTCTCCGAACCGCACAACCAGCAGGTCATCCGCGATCTGCAAGAAGTCGGCCTGCACTGGACCGAATCCGATGGCGCAGGCACACAGCAAGGTGTGCTGACCGGCAAAACCCTCGTGCTCACCGGCACACTGCCCACCATGTCGCGCGATCAGGCCAAAGCCTTGATTGAAGCCGCCGGCGGCAAAGTGGCGGGCAGCGTATCCAAGAAAACCGATTATGTGGTGGCTGGCGAAGAGGCCGGTAGCAAGCTCACCAAAGCCCAGGAGCTGGGCGTTGCCGTGATCGATGAAAGCGGCCTTCTGACCTTGCTGGAAGACCATCAGGCCACCGAGGATGACTGAACCCACCATGGCATTGCATGCGCTATTGCCTGAGGTCATCCGCATTGCCAAAGAAGCTGGCAAGGCAATTATGAAGGTGTATGAAGGCGAGATTGCCGTCACGCGCAAGGCGGATGCCTCGCCAGTGACCGCGGCCGACCTTGCCGCGCACGAGGTCATTGAAAATGGCCTGCAGGCCTTGCCCTGGCAACTGCCGGTATTGTCCGAAGAATCGGTGCTTGCGCCGTATTTCATCCGGCAGCAGTGGCAGCATTACTGGCTGGTAGACCCGCTGGACGGCACGCGGGAATTCATCAAGCGCAATGGCGAATTCACCGTCAACATCGCGCTTATTCACGAAGGCATATCTATCCTCGGCGTGGTTTTTGCGCCGGTAAGCGGCGATCTTTACTATGCAACGCAAGGCGAGGGGGCTTTTCACCAGGCTCATGATGGCGCGCCACGCCAGATCCATGCGCGCCCACTGGCATTGCCGCATATCACCATTGCTGGCAGCCGCTCGCATAGTCAGGCACGTATGCAACACTTCATGGCCGAGCTCAGCAGGAACTATTCCCCGCCCGAGGTAATCTCTATGGGCAGCTCCCTCAAAATCTGCCTGGTGGCAGAAGGGCGGGCGGATGTTTACCCCCGGCTAGGGCTGACATCGGAATGGGATACCGCCGCCGGCCAATGCGTACTGGAGCAGGCGGGGGGGCAACTGGTGGACATGGCTGGCAAGCCGCTGGTTTACAACAGCAAGGAAAGCCTGCTGAATCCCGAATTTTTCGCATGTGGCGCCACGCCGCATGCCTGGCAACTTTATCTGGAATAACGATGCGTTTAAGAGTCTTTTTGTTTGCAGTCATGGTGGCCGCCAGTACGCTGGCCCAGGCCGGAGATGAATCGGTAGCGGAAAACATTGCCGCCTGTAACCGCGCCATTGGCGAAGGCGATGCTTCCAAGGCACTGGCATTTGCCGAGATGGTATTGAAGCAGGACAAAGCCAACCGCCAGGCGTTGCTGTGCAAAGGCCGCGCGCATGGCGGCACCGGCCAGTTTGATCAGGCTATCAATGCCCTGATGGCAGCTGAGAAGCTCTCCACCACGCCCATGGAACACATCATCGCGCTGACGCTGATCGGCAATGTGCAAAAGAGCGCCCAGCATTATCAGGAAGCCCTGGCGGCCTACCAGCAGAGTCTGGCCTTGGCCAAGAGCGCTAATGACGCCAATTTACAGCGCATAGACCTCAATCTGATCGGCGATACGCTGGTTGCCTCGGGCGACCTCAAGGGTGGCCTGCAGCATTACCTGCAAGGCAGCACACTGGCCGCCAATGACAACGAACGTGCCGATGGCTTCGCGCGTATTGCATCGACTTACAGCAGCCTGCAACAGCACGACCAGGCAGTGGAGTACCAGCTTAAGGCTGTCATGATGCAAGAGCGGGCAGGCGACCTCGATCAGTTCTGCGATGCCAATCTGGAGCTCGGCCGCATTTACACCAGCGCGCAGGATTACCCCAACGCTGAAAAATACATTCAGAAAGTGATCAAACTCGCCAAGGACCAGGGCGGCGCCTACTGGGAAGCCAAGGGTTATTACTACCTGGCGCAGGCCAAGGCCGCCAGCAAGCATCCTGACGAGGCCCGTCAGCTATTGGCCGATGCCCAGCATATTACGCAAGACATTGGCGCCGAGCGTCTGGGCGATGAGATTGCCCGTAGCCAGCAAAGCCTGCCACGCCAGTAAATTTCAGTATTGGCCGAATGAAGATGTAAGGCTAATGCATTCTGTACGACTAAGGGATAAGTCAGGTGTGCTGATCACCAGCATGCCGGACGCTATTCCGACTCACAGGCAGGTTTACGCAGGAGCATCATCATGCTGATAGGTAAAAAATCCGACATCATCCCTTCTGAAATCACGCCACAAAGCGTGTATGAAGACAGACGGCAGTTCATCAAGGCAGCCGGGTTTGGCCTGCTGGCCACGGCAGCAGCGGGATACGGCTTGTTGCCCGGCCATGCCTGGGCCGCCGCCGAGCAACGCAGAAAACTCACTGGCTACAGCAAAACGGCTTACGGCGCTGATGAAAAGCTCACGCCGTATGACGATGTCACCAGCTACAACAATTACTATGAATTCGGCACCAGCAAGAGCGATCCCGCCGAACATTCCAAGCTGTTCAAGCCCACGCCCTGGAGCGTGGCGATTGAAGGCGAAGTCAAAAATCCCCGCACCATCACCCTGGAAGACCTGCTGAAAATTGCACCGCTGGAAGAGCGCATCTACCGCATGCGCTGCGTGGAAGGCTGGTCCATGGTGATCCCCTGGATAGGCTTGCCGCTGGCGCAGCTGATCAAATGGGCTGAGCCCACGGCCAACGCCAAGTTCGTGGAATTTGTCACGCTGGATGATTCGCTGAGAATGCCCGGCGCGCGCGTGCCTATCCTAGACTGGCCGTATACCGAGGGCTTGCGCATGGATGAAGCCATGAACCCGCTGACTATCCTTGCCGCCGGCCTTTATGGCGAAGTACTGCCCAACCAGAACGGCGCGCCACTGCGGCTGGTGGTGCCGTGGAAATATGGCTTCAAGGGCGCCAAGGCCATCGTCAAGATACGCTTCCGTGAGACCATGCCGCAAACCACCTGGGTAAAGGCTGGCCCCCGCGAATATGGCTTTTACGCCAATGTGAACCCGACGGTGGATCACCCGCGCTGGACGCAGGCGTCCGAACGCCGCATCGGTGGCAGCGTGTTTTCACCACGCATGAAGACGCAGATGTTCAATGGATATGCCGAACAGGTCGCCCACCTGTATACCGGCATGGATTTGCGCAAGAACTTCTAGCCATGCTCCCTCCCAATCGTAAACAGCTGGGCCTGATCAAGGCCGGCTTGTTCCTGCTCGCGCTCGTGCCGCTGGCCCGCTTGATCTGGCTTGGCATGCAGGATGACCTTGGCGCCAATCCCATTGAATTCATTGAGCGGTCTACCGGCACCTGGGCCCTGGCCATTCTGCTGATCACGCTATCGTTCACGCCATTGCGCCTGCTCACAGGCACGGCATGGCCGGTACAACTGCGGCGTATGGCGGGGCTTTTCATGTTTTTTTACGCCTGTTTGCACATCACCACCTATGTCTGGCTGGATCACTGGTTTGACTGGCAGGAAATCGCCAAGGATATCGTCAAGCATCCTTATGTGCTGGTCGGGTTTACGGCTTTTGTGCTTAGCGTGCCGCTGGCGCTGACATCGAGCAACGCCATGATCAAACGCCTGCGCCAGCACTGGAAGTCGCTGCACAGGCTGGTGTATCTGGTGGCGATTTTTGCCGTGCTGCATTTCTGGTGGCTGGTCAAAAAAGACATCACCGAGCCCATGCTGTATGCCATGGTGCTGGCCGCGCTGTTGTCCATCCGCCTGATATTCAGTCTGCGCAAAAGAAAAGGGCAGGGCGTGTAAGGATCAAGGCCTGCCGTCGACTAATCCTTGTCATGTTCATTAACTACAAGGGGAATCCAATGTCGACATCACTACGCGTATATCAATCTTTCCAACATATCAGCAATGCCATAGGCGATGCCTTGCCGCCACTGGTGTTGCGCCTGATTCTGGCGTGGGAATTTGGCGAGGCTGGCTATGAAAAGCTCACCGGCAGCAACTGGTTTGGGGATGTGACGTTTATTTTTCCATTCAATCTGCTGCCGCCCGAAGTAAGCTGGCAAATGGCAACCTGCTTTGAGCTCGGCGGTGCCGTGCTGCTGATACTGGGGCTGGCGACGCGCTTTGTCAGCCTCTCGCTCATTATTCTCACCATCGTGGCGATCGCCGCCGTACATTGGCCCACAGAATGGCACAGCCTCAGCCAGCTCCTTACCGGCTATCGCATCATTGATGCCGACGGCGATGGCCTGGGCAATTACAAGCTGCCGCTGCTGTATATCGTAATGTTTCTGCCGCTGCTGTTCCGCGGGGCTGGCACGCTAAGTCTGGATCACCTGCTGAGCCGTCGCTGGTTTAAATAAGCGCGACCAATATTTTTTATATTATTTATTATCAATGGCATATATTTACCATTTAAAGCAATATGTCATGAATAAATCCTAAGTTTATTGCGAGATTGGACTAATTGCGCCAAAATGCAGCTCGGCTTTTTTGAGTCCACGCAGCACAACATCAATTCCACAGCTGCGGCCTTAGCGTTACTCAAGGTATCTCGCAATACATTTTAGGAGGATCCAATGCAAACTCAGATCGATATCTTTTTATCGTCTCTCAATCAGTTCTGGGGGCAAGTCGCGACGTTTTTCCCCAGGTTGTTAGCCGTCATGGTGATCCTGTTTTTCGGCTGGGTACTGGCAAAAATCGCCTGCATCGGCGTCAAGCGCGTCCTTGAGTTCACCCACTTCGACCAATTCGCCGACAAGTCCGGCCTCGAAGCCTTTCTCAAACATAGCGAGTTCGACCTCACCCTGAGCGGCGTCATCAGCCAGGTGGTGTATTGGCTGGTGATCCTGTTGTTTGTCATCACCGGCGCCAACGCCCTGGGCCTGAATGAAGTGGCCGTGATGCTGCACCAGCTGGCAAATTACCTGCCCAAGATCATCATTGCCATTCTGGTATTGCTGTTTGGTACCTTGCTGGCGCGCTTTGTTAATCGCCTGGTATTTGCCTGGCTGCACGGCATCAAGTTCAGCGGCGCGCTCGCTATCAGCACCTCGGCAGAATACGGCATCCAGATCCTCGCCATGTTTGTTGCTCTGGAGCAGCTGGATATCGGCACGCAATTGCTGACCTCACTGTTCGTGATCGTGTTTGGCGCTATTTTCCTGGCGCTGGCAATTGCCTTTGGTCTGGGCGGCAAAGACTGGGCGGCCGGCATCATTGAAAACTTCCAGAAAAACAAAAACCAGAAGTAATCCAGTCGATAGCGATACTCCTTAAAAGCGCCTGCGGGCGCTTTTTTATTGCCCGCCAGCTGCAACCTGCAAGCCCGGCAAAATGCAGGTATATTCAAGTCTCTCACTGACCAGTCCCGCTTATGAATCCGCTTACCACTTTTTTTCTTTTTGTACTGACCGCCCTGGCCGAGATTGTGGGCTGCTATCTGCCATATCTGTACCTGACCCAGGGCAAAAGTCCCTGGCTGCTGGTGCCAGCCGCCTGTTCACTGGCCCTGTTTGCCTGGCTGCTTTCGCTGCATCCGACCGCCGCAGGGCGGGTCTATGCCGCGTATGGCGGTGTCTATATCGCCGTGGCCATTGTCTGGCTATGGCAGGTGGATGGCATCAAGCCCACTGGCTGGGATTTACTCGGCGCAGGGGTCGCACTCTGCGGCATGGCCATCATCATGTTTGCCCCCAGAGCGGCTTGAGCGGGGAGGCCGGTTGGCCCAATTGTGAACGTACAGGAGGTGACGAATGGCAGATTGTTGTCACGACACATCGTGCGCCATTGAGGCGCTGAAGCAACGTCAAAGCAAGACTCTCAAGATCGTCCTGGGCATCAACGCCATCATGTTTCTGATTGTGTTTGGCGCTGGGTTACTGGCGCATTCCACCGCCTTGCTGTCCGATAGCCTGGATAACCTCGGTGATGCGCTGACCTACGCTCTCAGTCTTTATGTGGTCTCACGCAGTACCCGCGAAAAAGCCGTAGTCGCCTTGTTCAAAGGCGGTCTCATACTCGCGGCAGGTCTGTTTGTGCTGGGACAAGTGGGTTACCGGCTATGGGTTCCGGCTTTGCCGATGTTCGACACCATGGGTGTCGTTGGCTTGCTGTCATTGCTGGCAAATAGCCTATGCCTCTTTCTGCTCTGGAAGCACAAGGGCGATGACATCAATATGGAATCCGTCTGGGCCTGCTCGCGCAACGACATTGCTACCAATCTCGCCGTTATCCTGACGGCCGGCGCTGTCTGGCTGTTTAATGCCGCCTGGCCAGATCTTGTCGTTGGCCTGGCGCTTGCCGTGCTATTAATAAGCTCCTCCATCAAAGTGCTGTCATCGGCATTTCACGCCTTGAGAAGGGCGGACTAAAGATCGTCTGACAAGCGCAAGCGGAACTGTGGGCCCGCTGGCGTTTCATACTGGCATGGCTTCTGCCATAAGGCGTGTTTTTTCATGACATTCACCTGACTGGAGCCCACACCATGCCCATGCTTCGCTTATGCCTGTTTGCCGCATTGTTGTGCCTGATCGCCGCCATCCCCATCAGCCAGGCGCAAGCCGACGCTACCGGCAGTACGCTGCCACCATGTGATCAATCATCCGCCACCAGCAAACCACCCTGCAGCACCGATAGCAAAAGCGTGACTGTGCCGCCGGCGCATCCGCAAGAACACAAAAGCGTAATTACACCGCCCCGCATGCCACAGGAAGACCAGCCCGACCGCACGATGAAACCCGGTGCGGATATCCACCAGCCCACCCCTTCCACCAAACAATAAAAGGGGATGATCGTGGACTCCCGGGAGGAATATACCAACACGCCACAGACGTACGCGGCCACCACCGGACGCATACGCCTGGACGATGGCAATAGCTGGCAAACCACCGAAGCCGCGCATGCGGCCTTACTGGTGGATTGCGCCAATTACTACCGAGCGCTGTATCACGCCATTTGCGAGGCGCGCCACAGCATTTTCATCCTGGGGTGGGATATCGACAGCCGCATCGAGCTGTTGCGTGGCGAAGAAGCCGCCAATGCCAGCTGTCCGCCAATGCTGTATGAGCTGCTGACCTGGAAAGCCAGCAAGCATCCGGAGATTCAGATTTATCTCAACCGCTGGAATTATTCGGTATTCCTGGCGGCGGAGCGCGAGAGCTTTTCCGAATTCAAATGGAAATGGCAGCAGGCGGACAATATCCATTTCGTGTTTGACAGCCAGCTTCCGCTGGGCGCCAGCCACCATCAGAAAGTCGTGGTGGTAGACGATGAGCTCGCCTTCTGCGGCGGTATGGATGTGGCGATTGCCCGCTGGGATAAACGCGAGCACCACACTGATGACGGGCGGCGCGTAGACCCCGATGGCACCATCAAGCTTGGCGCCAAAAAGGAATTCGGCCCGTATCACGACATTCAGGCCGTGGTCAGCGGTCCAGTAGTCCAGCCGCTGGCCACGCTGGTGCGCGAACGCTGGCATCGCGCCACCGGTAAACAGGCCATCCCCATGCGCCCGCCGCTGCAACAGTACGCCTTGCCAGCCACCTGGCCTCGCTTTGCCAAACCTGCGCTGCAACAGGTAAAAACCGCCGTGGCGCTGACGCAACCCGCGTTTGTTCAGCAGCCCATGCGCACGCAGATCAGGCAGCTTTATCTGGACATGATCGCGCAGGCAGAAGAGTTCATCTACATCGAAAACCAGTTCTTCACGCAAACCGATATTGCCCGCGCGCTCAACAAGCGCCTTCGGGAACGGCCAGGCCTGCGGGCCTTGCTGATCAGCTGCGACCGCCCGCAAGGCATCATGGAGCGCAAATCCATGTATACCGGTCGCGTGCGCTTCAAGGAGCTGCTGGAGGCAGACGGGGTAGGGGATCGCGTCGTGATGGCCTACCCGGCGAGCACCGAGCATGGCGAAGAAAAGGCCATCCGCATTCATTCCAAGCTGATGGTGGTGGATGATGTTTATCTGCGCGTGGGCTCCAGCAATATCAACCGCCGCTCCATGACGCTGGATACCGAATGCGACCTGATGTTTGAAGCGCATGACGATGCCACGCGGCAAGCCATCGCGGCGATGCGCAACGACCTGATACGCGAGCACACCGGACGCGAGATCGAGGATATTCAGCAGCTGATCACCGGGGGCGGCAACGTGCAGACCCTGCTGGAAGATGTGCCGCATAGCCGCCAGCATCTGCGGCGTATACACGATGAAGCCTACCGGCACGAGCGCTTTGCGCGCATTGCCACCTGGCTGGCCGATCCGGCGCATCCTTTGCTGCCGCGCCTGATCACCTCACGCAAACAGTTTGGCCATATGCGCACCTCCATCCCGCCCAAGCTCATCATCGCCGTATTGGCCATTATCGCGTTGGTGCTGGTGTGGAAAATCACGCCCCTGAGCGAATATGCCTCTCCAGAAAAGATAGTGCCGCTATTGGAAAAAGTGAAGAATACCCCCTGGGCTTTCCCGGCGGGCATGGCAGCTTATGTAGTGGGCACGCTGATTTTCTTCCCGCATATGATCATGACGGCCACCGTGGTTATTGTGTTTCCGCCAGTGGAAGCCTTTCTTATCTCCATGGTCGGCTCGCTGGTCAGCTGCGTGATCGGCTTTTTCGCGGGCAAGCAGCTGGGTGAGGATTCGTTACGGGCCATGACTGGGCGCTACGCGAAAAAAATCGCGCATTACGCCGACAAAGGCGGCTTGATCGGCCTGACACTGTTGCGGCTAGTGCCGATTGCGCCTTACACCGTGGTGAATCTGGCGCTGGGCATGATGAATGTGCCGTTCTGGCGGCTGATGGGCGCCACCTTATTGGGCATGCTGCCGGGCACGGCGGTCTCGGTGCTGCTCGGGCAATCGGCCTTGTCGTTCTGGAAGCATCCGGATGCGCACAACATGATGATACTGGGAGGCGGGCTGGTGGCCTGGATTCTGGTCATCGTGCTCAGCCACCTCGCTGCCAAACACTGGCAGACCGCTGCAAAATGAGGGTGTGCATACAGCACCGGCCCCTGCAGACCAGCGGGGCCGTTAGGTTTATGCGGTTTGCCGATGGGGTAGGGCCAGCATGAGCCGCATGCGCTTTCTCTGCTTCAATATCCATGGCGGACGCAGCCTGGATGGGCAACGCGACCTCCGGCGCATTCATCAGCTGATGGAGCGGATGGAGATTGATGTCGGCGTGATACAGGAAATGGAAACCCGGCCCGGGCGCGGCGGTTTGGAAGATGATGTGCAGAAGCTGGCCGGACCGGAGCGGCCATATCACCTGGCATGCCCCAGCATGGTGGAGGCCGAAGGCTGGTACGGCAATCTGATTGTCAGCCGTTATCCCATTGTGCGCGGGCTGATACACAACCTGGAAACCCACCCCAGCATGGAGCCGCGCATGGCGGCCGATGCGCTGATACAAGGGCCGCACGGCAATATCCGCGTGATCGGCACCCATCTTTCACTTTCCATCTACGAACGAAAAAGTGAGGCGCGCAACCTGATACGCCTGATAAAAGCAGTGGAGGAAGAAGTCAAAACCCCGCTTTTACTCATGGGCGACATCAACGAGTGGCAACGCCCTTCAGCATTGTTGCGTTTTCTGGATAGCCATCTGACACCGGTGCCGTGCAAAGCCACCTTTCCGTCCATGTGCCCATTGCTGCGGCTAGATCGGGTCTGGTATGAAGCAGCAAAGTATCCAGCTCCGCCGATCAACATCACCGCACACCGCCTATATGACAAGGACATCCGGCGCCTGTCTGATCATTTGCCGGTCGTGGTCGAACTGGCGTGGCCAGAGAATTGATCGCTATGCCCCTAAAAAATAAGGCGCAGAGCAAGTCGAAAAGACTTTCGCTGCGCCATCCGTATCCTTGCTTCGGCGTGATTAGCTATCTGGTTGTGTAAGCCACACCCGCAAAGCAGCCGCCATTAATTGCCCGTCTGTTTTGCCAGCCACTCTTGAGGGTCAATCTGGTTGTCTCCTGATTTATCCATCGCTTTGAATAACATGTCATGGTAGGCAATGAACTCATCTTTCGAGACCTTGTGGTCGTTATTTTTATCCACGAAGGACATCATTTTCATTGAACGCAGCTCACGGCTGTAGCCGCCTGTAGCAAGGCTGATTTGCTCAGTCGCCTTGGTGCCAGCCCATTCAGTTGCGTCAATATTGCCATCCTTGTTCTTGTCCAATTCATCAAAAATATTCCCGTAATAGCGATCAAACTCGCTTTTTGTGACCATGTGATTGCCGTCTGCATCCAGCATTTTCATCATTTCCATCTGATGCATTTCGGTCGCATAGCCACCTGTGCTCAGCATGGGGTCGGCTGCCAGTACCAGCGTGCTACCAAAAGCACTCGCCAGAAAAGCAGCAATCAGAGTAGCGGATGTTGTATATGTCTTCATTTTCAGATCTCCAGAGGTTAAGCATTGATGAGGTGTTACATGCTTTAGTCGCCCCCATGGCTTATTCCTTACAACGATGATGCAAAGCCTTCTGCCCAAGCCCTGCCAGTAGGCATCGCGTATTTTTCCCACAGGCAAATCAGACATAGTCTTATCCCCGCCATCCATGCGCCTCATTACTCTGAAAGCGTGCCTAAATATTTCCCGAGGAGAACAACATGAATTTCACCAGGATGAAACTGTTTTCAGTGTTTACACTGATTGGCCTACTAACATTGAGCACCATTCAGCAGGTTTGCGCTGCCGACCTTTCGATGAGTGATAAAAACTTCTTTGAAAATGCGGCGCAAGCCAATAAGGCAGAAATCGCGGCCAGTGAAATGGCCAAGAGCAAAACCAAAAATCCCAAGGTGCTCAAGTTCGCTGATCAGATGATCAAAGACCACACCGAGGCTTACAGCGCGCTGAGTGCGCTTGCCAAAGCCAAGCGGGTGGAGCTGCCCACTGAGCCCAGCATCATGCAAAAAGCCAAGGCCAAGCTGCTGTCTACCAAGGATGGCAAGGACTTTGACGAAGACTATGCCGAAAGCATAGGCGTGGCCGCACATGAAGACACCGTGAAGCTGTTTGAAAAAACTGCCAAGAACGCGGATGACGCAGATGTAAAACAATTTGCCGCCAAGATGCTGCCTACGCTTAAGCACCATCTGGAAGAGGCTAAAAAGTTGAAGGCCGCCACTGACGATTAACCAGCTAGCTAACCCGCTCAGCAAAGCAACTTAGCTTGCCAATGTAGCCAAGCAAGTTAGCAAAACCAGCTCCGCAATCCCTCCTGCCTGCCACGGCGGAGGGATTTTTTTTGCCTGTTCGGCCCATCTACCAAGGCCGCCTTAAACGTTAAATTATCCCTACAGCTATTCTCGGTTCACTCCTATACAGCATGGCCAGCCCAGCCTTTAGCATGGTCCATCGCTCACCTACCCGGAGACCAGCATGCGCGCATTAACCTACCATGGCAGCAAAGACGTTCGCGTGGAGACCGTGCCAGACCCCATTATTGAAGCACCGGACGACATTATCCTGCGCGTAACGGCGACCGCCATTTGCGGCTCCGATCTGCACATCTACCGCGGCAAGATTCCCATGGTGAAAGATGGCGACATTCTCGGCCATGAGTTCATGGGCGTGGTGGAGGAGACCGGCAAGGATGTGGTGAATGTGAAAAAGGGCGACCGCGTAATCATCCCCTTCGTCATTGCCTGCGGCGACTGCTTTTTCTGCCAGAAAGAGCTTTACGCCGCCTGCGAAACCACCAATACCGGACGCGGCGCCATTATCAACAAAAAGGAGCTGCGTCCCTCTGCCGCGCTGTTTGGCTATAGCCATCTGTATGGTGGCGTGCCCGGCGGGCAGGCCGAGCTGGTGCGCGTGCCCAAGGCCAATGTCGGGCCCTTCAAAATCAACGGCAGCCTGCAGGATGAACAAGTGCTGTTCCTTACCGATATCCTGCCCACCGGCTGGCAGGCGGCTGAATACGCCCACATACGCCCTGGCTCCAGCGTGGCAATCTTCGGCGCAGGCCCGGTAGGGCTGATGGCCGCCGCCAGCGCGCGGCTCATGGGCGCAGAAACCATCTTCATGGTTGACCACCACGCCTATCGCCTGGCTTATGCCCAGCAGCAATACGGCACCATCAGCATCAATTTTGATGAAGACGAAGATCCGGCCGAGGTGATCATCCAGAACACCGGCTACCGCGGGGTTGATGCCGTGATTGACGCCGTGGGCTTTGAAGCCAAAGGCAGCACACTGGAAACCGTGATGGCCAACCTGAAACTGGAAGGCAGCAGCGGCAAAGCCCTGCGCCAATGCATCGCCGCCGTGCGGCGGGGTGGGGTAGTGAGCGTGCCGGGGGTATACGCCGGCTTCATCCACGGCTTTTTATTCGGCGATGCCTTCGATAAAGGCCTCACCTTCAAAATGGGCCAGACCCATGTGCAACGCTACCTGCCCAAGCTGCTGGAGCATATTGAAAACGGCGACCTGCACCCCGCAGACATCATCACCCACCGCATGACGCTTGAAGACGCCGTTAAAGGCTACGAGATCTTTAACAACAAAGAAGAGGATTGCCGAAAAGTCGTGCTCACGCCCCATTGATTATCATGGTGAAAAAAGCGCGGCGCCCATAAAACAAAAGCCCCTGAAATCAGGGGCTTTTGAGTACTGCATGCGTTACTTGAATCACGTGGTGCTAGTAAATCCACCGAAGTGAAAATATCACGCACAACACCACAAAAAGGAAAATAGGACCAGTAAACCCCCAGCTGCGGTTCTGGTTACCGTTTGAATCACGTGCTTGTCTCTCATTCTTCATAAGAGCCACCTTTCCTTAACAATTTTAAGGACCAGTGTTCCCTGCGATATTGAATACACTCAAAATTATCAGCTCATTTTTAAGCCATGCAAATTTAGTTAAACCTGGCGCAACCACCATATCGGCCTACGCATCTGCCTGTATAAATTTCGACAATATGCTCTCTGGCAAAAGTATTGCAGCACCCTTCGTCGGACACTGTTGATCAATATAGACCCTTCGATAGGTATCACCTATGACAATTCACATAAGTTACTTATTTTTATATGGTTTTTTATAAGCAGCCTTTATTGCAGGGCAGGGCATCCGCATCGCTGAATCCTCCACCGCCGCGTCAGGCAAGGCCTGAAAGCAGGGTGACGATTTAGATCGAGTGCGTAAGAGCGCAAACACCCGCCCCTGAATCAGGCGATAAAAAGATAAATAAAAAGCTAAAATGAATTATTCCACTCCCGCGAAAGCACCATCATGTTCACAGGGTTAAGCGCCTTTCCATTAACGCCCATGGATGAAGTCTCCATAGATGAAAACGCCTTCTGCCAGCTGGTAAGCCGGCTGGCGCAAGCGAAGGTGAGATCGATAGGCGTGCTGGGCTCCACCGGCAGCTATGCCTACCTGAGCCGCGATGAAAGACGCCGGGTGATCCAACTGGCGGTCGAAAGCGCACAAGGCACGCCCGTGGTCGCCAGCATTGGCGCGCTGCGCACCAAAGATGTTCTTACCATCAGCGAAGATGCGCAAAAAGCCGGCGCCAGCGGCCTGCTATTGGCTCCGGTTTCTTACCAGAAACTCAATGAAGATGAGGTTTTCACGCATTACCAGGCTGTCAGCCAGCATAGCTCCATCCCCATTTGCGTGTACGACAACCCCACCACCACCCATTTTGAATTCAGCGATGTACTGCATGGCCGCATTGCGGCTTTGCCCAACATCGCGGCTATTAAGATTCCACCTGTTTCCAATCACCTTGACGAAGCCAAAGAGCGCGTGTCCCGCTTGCGGTCGCATATTCCTGCCCATGTCACCATCGGCATCAGCGGTGACCACGCCGGTGCCACCGGCCTCAACGCAGGCTGCGAAGCCTGGTACTCCGTGCTCGGCGGCCTGTTCCCCTTGCCCATACTTGCCATCATCAACGCCTCTCAGCGCGGCGATACCGATGAAGTCAACCGCCTATCCACCAACCTGGAACCAATCTGGGCCTTTTTCCGCCGCTACGGCAGCCTGCGCGTTGTCGCCACCATCGCCGAACTTCGCGGTTTGGTAAAAACCCCCAGCCTGCCATTGCCCATCAAATCGCTAGAGGGCGAAGAGCGCCAACGACTGAACGCATGCATCGCGGATTTGTTGTGAAATAGGGCAGCCCGGTTAGAGCGGGGAGGGGATAGCTATTGAT
>DATMSO010000088.1:0-28085 GCA_035565335.1 Methylovorus sp. | reverse complement strand
CCTCATCAGATAAGGCTTCCCGCTCAGGGAGGAGAAGCGGGAGATGACTTGCGCCATCTGCAAAGTAAGACGAAGTCACTCGCGTTTAGTTCCGATAATTTCTAAAATTGTCAGAACCGATCCCCGATTTTTCATTTTTTAACATTCCCCGTTTCGATTTCCCCCTCGGCATTCCCTGGCATTCTCTACTGTATTTCCCGCCAGTCCTGCATTAACCCAATATCCCGCTTTTAGTTCTCTAAGCTAGCCTGACCTGCGATAATTGCAGCATGAATGCAAACGCCCCTACTTCCCTGCTCGAAGGCTTGAATGACAAGCAACTCGAAGCCGTCACGCTACCCCATCAATCCGCGCTGATACTGGCGGGAGCGGGCAGCGGCAAAACCCGCGTGCTGACCACGCGTATCGCCTGGCTGATACAGACCGGCCAGGTTTCGCCTAACGGCCTGCTGGCGGTGACCTTTACCAACAAGGCCGCCAAGGAAATGCTGACCCGGCTGTCGGCCATGTTGCCGATCAACGTGCGCGGCATGTGGGCAGGCACCTTCCACGGCCTGTGCAACCGGCTATTGCGCGCGCATCATCGCGAAGCGCTGCTGCCTGCCACTTTCCAGATTCTCGACACCGCTGATCAGTTATCCAGCATCAAACGCCTGATGAAGCAGATGAATGTGGATGATGAAAAGTTTCCACCCAAGCAGGTCATGGGTTATATCAACAGTTGCAAGGAAGAAGGGCTGCGCGCCAGCGCCGTGGATGCTTATGACGCGCATTCGCAGCGCATGCGCGAAATCTTTGAAGAATACGATCGCCAGTGCCAGCGCGAAGGCGTGGTGGATTTTGCCGAACTGCTGCTACGCTGCTATGAGCTCCTGAGCCGGGATGCCAGCATACGCCAGCATTACCAGAGCCGCTTCAAGTACATCCTGGTCGATGAGTTCCAGGATACCAATCGCCTGCAATATTTATGGCTGAAACTGCTGGCTGGCGCCGATAATTGCGTGTTTGCCGTGGGCGATGATGACCAGTCGATTTATGCCTTCCGTGGCGCGCGTGTGGGCAACATGCGCGACTTCGAACAGGATTTCAACGTACGCAACATCGTCAAGCTGGAGCAGAACTACCGCTCGCACGGCAATATCCTGGACGCAGCCAATGCCATCATCACCCACAACCGCAATCGATTGGGTAAAAACCTGTGGACCTCAGCCGGCAAAGGCGAGCCTATCCGCGTCTACCAGGCATATAACGATATTGATGAAGCCAATTTCATTGTCGATGAAATCAAATCCCTGCATGCGGAGGGGACCGAGCTGAGCGAGATCGCCCTGCTCTACCGCTCCAATGCGCAATCACGCGTGCTGGAACATGCCCTGTTTTCAGCTGGGCTGCCTTATCGTGTGTATGGCGGCCTGCGCTTTTTCGAGCGGGCCGAAATCAAGCACGCGTTGGCCTATTTGCGCCTGATCGCCAACCCCAACGATGACACCGCCTTGCTACGCGTAATCAACTTTCCTACCCGTGGCATAGGCGCCCGCAGCCTGGAGCAGTTACAGGAAGCTGCACGCGCCGAGGATTGCAGCCTGTGGCAGGCCGCCATCAACAAAGTGGGCAATGGCCGCCCCGGTAAAGGTGTGGAAGGCTTTGTCGCGCTGATCCGCCAAATGGGCGAAGAAGCCACCGGACTCACCCTGCCGGAAATGGCTGAGATTGCCACCACGCTTTCCGGCCTGAGAACCCATTACCAGAACGAGAAAGAAGGCGAAGACCGCATCGCCAACCTGGATGAACTGATCTCGGCTGCCGTCACCTTTATCAATAACAATCAGGATGCCGGCACCTTGACCGACTTTCTGACCTTTGCCAGCCTGGAAGCCGGCGAGCATCAGGCGGAAGTCGGCCGCGATGCTCTGCAATTGATGACCGTGCATGCCGCAAAAGGACTGGAATTCCGCACGGTATTTATCAGCGGGCTGGAAGAAGGCCTGTGCCCGCATGAGCAAAGCCTTTACGAAACCAACGGTCTGGAAGAAGAACGGCGCCTGATGTATGTAGCGGTGACGCGTGCGCGCCAGCGCCTTTACCTGAGTCATGCGCAAAGCCGTATGCTGCATGGTCAGGTGCGCTACGGTATTTCCTCACGCTTTCTGGATGAAATACCCGATGCCTTGCTGAAACGGCTGAATACCCGCTCCAGCCCGGGCCGCGGTGGCTATGGCGAATCGCCGGTATCGCAAGCCGCCACCAGCAGCGAGCAGAAAAACAGCATGCCATGGAAAATAGGCCAGGCTGTGGCCCACAGCAAATTCGGCCAAGGCGTGGTCGTCAATTACGAAGGCAACGCCGACGATTTGCGAGTGCAGGTGAATTTCGGCAGCGAAGGCATGAAATGGCTCATGCTGGAATACGCCAAGCTGGAAAAGGTATAAAACAAAAGGCCCGACGATGCGGGCCTTTTTTTAAGAGGGGCAGGCGCGAGCAGGCGTTAGGTGCGCTGTCAGGCGCTTCTGCCATTCAGGCCTTAAGCCGCAGAATGCTCCAGCATCTGGGCATCCAGCCTCTTAGCGAAGATGTCCCGATAGCTGACGTACTGCAGTCCCAGCATTAGCGAGGTGGCCAGCAGCAGGAAGGCCAGAAGGGTCAGCGATGTCAGGATCAGACCCACAGGTTTGATAATCGCCGTCACCAGCGCCACCACAATACCGGTTGCCATCATGCACAATGCCAGCCCGGCAGTGAGCAATATCCAGGCAAAAGTCAGTGAAAGTACACTAGTCAGACAGCCGGCAATACTGGACTTGATGGCTTTCCATACCGAAAACTGGTGATGCGCCACCAGCATGGGGGCAAACCAGGTCGACATGAAAATCGGCGTCATCAGCACCAGCATCTTGATCGCCAGCGGCACGGCACGCGTCGCCAGCGCTTCGGCATCGGCCTTGGCATTCACCATATCATCTAGTGCCTGCATGTCGCCTGAGGTCACATAGCTGATCAGAATGCCGTACACCATGCAGGCACCGCCCAAGGCAACCAGCTTGCCCAGCTGGGGCTTGACCTGGGCCACGATGTCGCTGAATTCAGTATCGCGGCCATGGTCGGCCTCGCGATACAGCGTGAGCGCCAATACCAGGAAAAACGGCCCCATGATCACGACCAGCAATTTCACGATCACCGGCAGGAACACCATGGCAGGGATCACCATGAACAACAGCACATAGCTCAGGGCCACCAGCATCCACATGGCGGGATTCTGCCGGAAGATCCCCAGACAATCCCGTACCCAATGAAAAGCCTCTCTGGCGCTACGCTTGAACATGGTGTTTTTCCCCTTTAGATAATGCCGCTGCCTCAGGCGGGCAGCGGTCCCAGCGCAGACGGCTCGGTCATGCGCTTATGCAATATAGTTCTGAAATGGCCCGGGTCCTTGGCATGCGTCAGCTCGCCGGCACTTGGAAAATGCAGGTCATGCAGGCGCGACAGCCAGAAGCGCATGGCGGCGGTGCGCAACATGCCCGGCCATGCCTCGATTTCGGCGGCAGTCAGTGGACGCACGGCGTGATAGGACTCGATCAGCGCCGTCAGTCTTGCCTGGTCTAGGCTGCCATCGGCTTCCACGCACCAGTCATTCACAGCAATGGCCACGTCGTATAGCAAGGCATCCTGGCAGGCATAGTAAAAATCAATAATGCCACCCAGCATATCGCCATCAAACAACACATTGTCGCGGAACAGGTCGGCATGGATAACGCCGGTAGGCAGGTATTCAGAATCCGCCTCCGCCTCGAATGCCATCTGTGCTTCCAGCAAACTCTTGTCTGCCGGGTTGAGCAAGGGCGCCACTTTGGCAGCGGTCTGCTGACGCCATTCACCATCGCGCAGATTTTTCATACCGGCGGGGAAGCTGAGGCCGGCAAGATGCATGTCGGCCAGTACCCGGCCGATTTCAGCGCATTGGGCCACCGAGGGATACTCCAACGATTTGCCACGCAGGCAGCTGACCAGCGCCGCCGGCTTGCTATTCAGCTCGCCGAGGCTGGCCCCTGCATGATTTTTCACCGGATGCGGGCAAGGAATGCCACGCTCGGCCAAATGCGTCATCAGATCAAGAAAAAACGGCAGCTCTTCGGCGGTGTTTTCTTCAAACAGCGTCAACACATAACGCCCGCTATCGGTCGTGACAAAATAATTGGTATTGGTAATGCCGGAAGCGATGCCCTGCAGGTCACGCAGCTGGCCCAGCGGATAAGCTTCAAGCCAATGGCTGAGCTGCTCGAAAGTAACGGTAGTGAATACGGACATAACGCTTATCGTGAGATGGCGAAGAGATGATCTCTTCGCACCGGGATTCTAGAATCGGAACAGCACCCACTTGGGGACGGACAGCGGAGGTGTTGGCCCATTGGAACGCGACCAGTCACTTTGCTCATCATCCTTGGTCAGGTAGTAAGGCACACCATGCGCAGGCGTCACTTTCATCATGTAAAGCTCACCGTTCATACGGTATTCTTCAATGGTGTCTTCACCTTTTTTGGTGATGGTGACTTCTGGCTCGGGCGTGTTTTCATAGCCTGGGGGCGGCGGAGGCGCCTCGGGCAAAGGTTCAAGATTCTTGGGCTGTTCGGCAGCATGGGCAAGCCATGGCAAAACCAGTGCTAGAACAACTAAATGACGAAGCAGACGCATAATCACCTCAGGCTTGGAGCCGCCTTCACAACGAAAGCAGCGGGATGAAGGCATTCTAGCAAAATCCACCCCGAGCCGGGAAAATGGATATGCAGAACATGTTGCGCGGAAATCACAGATAAAGCTGAATCTGGCGCTCGGCAGGCGACAACTCAAAGCCCCGGGTTTCGTAATGTTTGAAGATGGCCTCGACCACCGCAGCCGGGTCGTCAATCACCTGCACCAGGTCCATGTCATCAGGCGATACCATGCCTTCGGCCACCAGCGTATTGCGGAACCAGTCCAGCATGCCGCGCCAGAAAGGCTCATGCACCAGAATAATCGGTATCTTGCGCGACTTGCCGGTCTGGATCAGCGTCAATGCTTCCATCAGCTCATCCAGGGTGCCAAAGCCGCCGGGCATGACCACATAGGCGGAGGCGTATTTGACGAACATGACCTTGCGCATGAAAAAGTGATGGAAGGTCTGGCTGATATCCTGATACTGATTGCCCTTTTGCTCATGCGGCAACTCAATATTGAGGCCAATACTGGGCGAGCGGGCATAAAAAGCGCCCTTGTTGGCGGCCTCCATGATGCCGGGACCGCCACCGGAAATCACGCTGAAACCGGCTTCGGACAGCTGGCGCGCAATTTCTTCCGTCAGCTGATAATAAGGGTGATCGGGCGCCGTGCGGGCGCTGCCAAAAATCGAGACCGCCGGTGTTATCTGCTTCAGCCGTTCGGTAGCATCGACGAATTCTGACATAATCTCGAGTGCATGCCAGGCCTCGTGCGATGAACGTCTATGCTCGATGAGATCCGGGTCCATCAGTTTCGGGATTTTTTTTGCAGCAGACATGGGGCTTAACCTTGCGTGTTGAGGGCCTGGAAAAATGCGGGACTGGCACATGGCTGGAATGATACGGCATGCGTCAGAAGTCAGTTTATGAAGGCACCTTATGAAAACATTGTTATTGGTTGACGGCTCATCCTATCTTTACCGGGCATTTCACGCCATGCCCGACTTGCGCAACAAGCAAAACGAGCCGACCGGCGCCATTCAGGGCGTACTCAACATGCTGCGCCGCCTGCATAAAGATTATCCGGCCGATTATAGCGCTTGTGTGTTTGATGCCAAAGGCAAAACCTTCCGTGACGACATCTATCCCGAATACAAGGCCAACCGCGCCTCCATGCCCGATGATTTGCGCCTGCAGATCGAGCCTTTGCACACCGCCATTCAGGCCATGGGCTGGCCGCTGATTGTCGAAGATGGCGTGGAAGCTGATGACGTCATCGGCGCCCTGGCCAGGCAGGCCGAACGTGAGGGTATACGCGTCATCATCTCCACCGGCGACAAGGATATTTCGCAACTGGTCAATGAGCACATCACCGTGGTGAATACCATGCGCGACGCCTTCCGCAAGACCGATGAAGTGCTGGATCCGGCAGGCGTGGAAGCCAAATTCGGCGTGCCGCCAAGCCTGATGGTGGACTACCTGATCCTGATCGGCGACAGCTCGGACAATGTACCCGGTGTGGAAAAAGTCGGCCCGAAAACCGCCGTGAAATGGCTGACGCAATATGGCTCGCTGGAGAATATCGTCGCCCATGCCGACCAGATTACCGGCGTAGTGGGCGAAAACCTGCGCAAAGCCCTGCCCTGGCTGCCCACGGCACGCGAGCTGATCACCATCCGCTGCGATGTCGGCATACAGGAAAGCCTGGCCGACCTGGCGCCACGCCCGCAGGACCGCGAAAAACTGATTGAGCTGTTTGACCGCTTTGAATTCAAGACCCTGCGTCGCGAACTGGACCTGGCCGTACCTGCCGCACAAGCCCCGCTGCCCACCATGGCGAGCCAGCCTGCGGGCACGTCCGCTGATCTGTTCGCCGCCGCTGGTGTCAGCACCCGCCAGTTCGAGACTATTCTCACCGAAGCCAGCCTGCAACGCTGGCTGGATACCATCAGCAGCGCCGAACTGGTGTGCTTTGACACCGAAACCACCTCGCTTGACCCCATGGCCGCCAAACTGGTCGGCATGTCGTTTTCGGTCAAGCCGGGCGAAGCCGCCTATCTGCCGCTGACGCATGACTACCCCGGCGCGCCCGACCAGCTGCCGTTTGCCGCCACGCTGGCACGCATCAAGCCATTGCTGGAAAACCCGGCCATTAAAAAAGTCGGGCAGAACCTCAAATACGACAAACATGTGTTGGCCAATCACGGCATTATGCTCAATGGCATCGCGCACGATACCCTGCTGCAATCCTATGTATTGGAAAGCCATCGCAGCCATGGCATGGATGACCTCGCCATGCGTCATCTGGGCGTGCAGACCATCACCTATGAACAGGTAGCAGGCAAAGGCGCCAAACAGGTGTCGTTCAGCCAGGTGGCGCTGGAGCAGGCCAGCGAATACGCCGCCGAGGATGCCGACGTCACCCTGCAACTGCATCAGAACCTGTATCCGCAGGTAGCAGAAGATGCCAGGCTGGAGGTCGTTTACCGTCAGATTGAGATGCCGGTGCTGGATATTCTGTTCACCATCGAGCGCAATGGCGTGCTGATCGACAATGACATGCTGAATCGCCAGAGCCATGAAATCGGCCAGAAACTGATGGCGCTGGAGCAACAGGCCTACGAGCTCGCCGGTCAGCCCTTCAACCTCGGCTCTCCCAAGCAATTGCAGGAAATCCTGTTCGGCAAGCTGGGCATCAAGCCCCTGAAGAAAACCCCGAGCGGCACGCCGTCTACCGATGAAGATGTGCTGCAGGAGCTGGCGCTGGATTACCCCCTGCCCAAGGTGCTGCTGGAATATCGCGGGCTTGCCAAGTTGAAGTCCACCTATACCGACAAGCTGCCGCGCATGATCAACCCGACCACAGGCCGCGTGCATACCAGCTACAGCCAGGCGGTCGCTGTCACCGGGCGGCTTTCCAGCTCGGACCCCAACCTGCAGAACATCCCGGTGCGCACCGCCGAAGGCCGTCGCATCCGCGAAGCCTTTGTGGCGCCAGCCGGCGGCCATATTGTCTCTGCCGACTATTCGCAGATTGAACTGCGCATCATGGCGCACTTGTCGCAGGACGACGGCCTACTGACCGCCTTTGCCGCCGGTGAGGATATTCACCGCGCCACTGCCGCCGAAATCTTTGGCGTAGAGCGCGACGCCGTCAGCAGCGAACAGCGCCGCTATGCCAAGGTGATTAACTTCGGCCTGATCTACGGCATGAGCGCGTTTGGCCTCGCACAAAACCTGGGCATCGAACGCCAGGCCGCGCAGAATTACATCGAGCGCTATTTCACCCGCTACCCCGGTGTGCGCGATTACATGCAAAACACACGCGAACGCGCCAAAGCGCAAGGTTATGTCGAAACCTTCTTTGGTCGCCGCCTGTGGGTGCCCGAGATCAACAGCCCCAACGGCATGCGCCGCGCTGGCGCCGAACGCGCCGCCATCAATGCTCCCATGCAAGGCACCGCGGCCGACCTGATCAAGCTGGCCATGATCGCGGTGCAAGGCTGGCTGGAAACCGAAAAGCTCACCACCAAACTCATCATGCAGGTGCACGATGAACTGGTGCTGGAAGTGCCGGATAGCGAACTGGCGCTGGTGAAGGAAAAACTGCCGCAGCTGATGCAGGATGTAGCAAAACTGGATGTGCCATTGCTGGCGGAAGTCGGCGTGGGAAATAACTGGGAAGCGGCGCACTGATCATGCCGCCGCATAGCCTGCCTTAAGGATAGTCTGCAGGCTGGCTATGATTCCGCGCTGGGCGTGTCTGCGCCATCGGGCGCTGCTGACTCAGCGGAATCCGTCGAAGTGGCTGCCGCACTGGTTGCCGCTTCTTCCTGCAGTTCTTTCAAATACCACTCAATATCCCATTCGCAACCGCCGCATCCGCTAAGCGCACCGGTCCAGCGCGAGATGCCCTCCAGATCGCGGCCTTCCAGAAAAAGCGCGCGTATCTGGCCGCGTTTGGTGCCGCTGCAATGGCATAGCACTTCGTTGTCGGGGTTGTCTTTATCGGTGGTCATAAGTGAAACCAGGGGCAATATGCTGCCAAGTATATGGCATAGCGCCCAGGTTTATGGCGTTGCATAAGGTCACATGTTGAAAGCGCCCGGACTGCAAGCCTGTATTGCCGGGCAGGATATAATGCGATTTTCGACAAGCCCCACACACCATGCCAACCTTCGGTGCCTACATCATCGGTGATGAAATCCTCTCTGGCAAACGGCAGGATGCCCATCTGTCGCGCGTCATCCAGACCCTGTCCGCACGCGGTTTGCAGCTGGGCTGGGCCGAATACCTGGGCGACGACCAGCACCGTATCGCGCAAAGCATTAACCGCAGCATGGAAACAGGCGACATCGTATTCAGCTTTGGCGGCATAGGCGCCACGCCGGATGACTTTACCCGCCAGGCCGCCGCCGAAGCCGCGGGTTTGCCCATTGAGCGCCACGCGGGTGCAGTCGCCGAAATAGAAGCGCGCTTCGGCGAAGCCGCTTATCCCAAGCGCGTGCTGATGGCCGACTTTCCGCGGGGTGCAGACCTGATCCCCAACCCGGTCAACCGCGTGGCCGGGTTTTCACTGGGCTCGCATTACTTCATGCCCGGCTTTCCCGAGATGGCATGGCCGATGATGGAATGGGTGCTGGATACCCATTACGCCCATCTCTTCCATCAGCAGGTGATCGTGGAAAAAGCCATCGTGGTGTGGGATGCCGGTGAAAGCCAGCTGATTGATCTCATGAACCACATCGTAGCCACCCACCCCGAGGTCAAGCTGTTCAGCCTGCCCAAGCTGGACACGCGCCGCACCATCGAGCTCGGCGTTAAAGGGCAAGCGGATAAGGTCGCCGCCGCCATGGCCGAGATCACGCAAGGTGTAACGCAGGCGGGTTTTCCCTGGCAAGCCATGTAATGGATTGCCGTCCCGACTGCGGCGCCTGCTGCATCGCGCCCTCCATCACCAGCCCTATCCCCGGCATGCCCAAAGGCAAGCCCGCCGGTGTGCGTTGCATACAACTCACCGATGATCTGCGCTGCGCCATCTTCGGCCAGCCGGAGCGCCCGGCTTTTTGCGGCGGCCTGCAACCCGAGCCCGCCATGTGCGGCGACAGCCGCGAATATGCCATCCGCTGGCTGAGCGAGCTGGAACAGCTTACCCGGCCCGCGCCCTGAGCCCGACTACCGCCAGCGCACTCAAACCCGCCATCACGGAAACATAGATGCCCACCCAGGCCAGCCCGCCTTGCTGTACCAAGGCTTGCGAAATGGCCGGGGCCACCGAGGCACCCAATATGCCGCCCAGGCTATATGCCAGACCGGCGCCACTGTAGCGCACGGCGGCCGGAAACTGCTCCGGCAAAAAGGCACCCATGGGGGCAAATGTTACGCCCATCAAAAATAACAATAACGCCAGATACGCCGTCACCAGCAGCAATGAACCACTCTGCAAAGCCGGTGCCAGCAGCAAGCCTGCCAGTATGGCGGCAAGCGCGCCGCGCAAAATAACAGGCCGCCGGCCGATACGGTCACTCCATGCGGCGGCCAATGGCGTT
This sequence comes from Methylovorus sp., assembly GCA_035565335.1. Taxonomy (GTDB): domain Bacteria; phylum Pseudomonadota; class Gammaproteobacteria; order Burkholderiales; family Methylophilaceae; genus Methylovorus. The sequence continues at coordinate 17,848 of DATMSO010000088.1, read as the reverse complement.
ACCAGCGTCATGGCGAGTATCGCCACGCACAGCATGCCGAGAAAAACCGGCCGGGGAATACCCAGCGTGCCGGTACCATAGCTCAGGCAAAACACCGTCGCGGTATAAAACAGGTTGTAACACACCCCCATCGCCAGGGCGCCCAGCAGCACGGCGCGGGCATGCGTCTTCAGCAGGGCGCGCAGTGGCAGGCGGTGAGTGGCCTTGTGCGCCAGCACGGCGGCAAATGCCGGCGTTTCGGCCAGCGTAAAGCGCACGTACAAGCCCACCACCACCAGCAAGGCGCTGGCAATAAAGGGCACGCGCCAGCCCCAGGCTTTGAATTCCGCATCGGTCAGCCACAGGCTCAAACCCAGAAAACTCAGTGTCGCCAGTAAAAACCCGACCGATGGCCCCAGCTGTGGAAACATGCCAAACCAGGCTCGCCGACCTTCCGGCGCATGCTCGGTCGCCAGCAGCGCCGCTCCGCCCCACTCGCCGCCCAGCCCCAGCCCCTGACCAAAGCGCAATACGCACAGCACAATCGGCGCCCACACCCCCCATTCGGCATACCCGGGCAACAAGCCGATCAGCAGTGTGCTCACCCCCATCAGCAGCAAGGAGGCCGCCAGGGTGACCTTGCGGCCGATGCGGTCGCCAAAATGGCCGAACAACAACGCCCCCAGAGGACGGGCCAGAAAGGCAATACCAAAGGTCAGGAAGGCATTCAGCGACTGCGCCGCCGGCGCCTCCGCTGGAAAGAACACCTGCCCGATCACCAGGGCGGCGGCCATGGCGTAGATATAAAAGTCATAAAACTCAATGGCGGTGCCGATAAAGCTGGCAAAGGCGATGCGTAGGGTCGAGGGCGTAGTTGGCGTGGACATGTTCATTGTTGTTAGGTGGTCTGCAGGTGACGCCAGCATAAAGCATACGAGGCCCTGCGCCCACTTTTGGCAAGATGGCAGGCAAAAGCCGGGGAATCTGGCGGCCCGATTTTTCCGGGTGATTGCCCCGGCCATCAGCCTCAGGCAAATCTCGATAGTATTAAGGGAATCAATAAGCTAGACGGGCCGCGCTTTTATTCTTGTCAAGCCCACTAATTACAATTTTTCGTTTTGCGCGTCTGCGGTTTGCATATAAAATAGGCAGCTTTTCCACAATCATCGTACGGACTTTGTCCAAGGTTTCAGCTTCAGTGCAAATCGGCCCATACAAACTTAAAAACAATCTGGTGGTTGCGCCCATGGCGGGCGTGACGGATCGGCCTTTCCGCATGCTATGCAAGAAGCTGGGCGCGGGACTGGCGGTTTCCGAGATGGTGACATCGAACTCGCTGCTGTATGGCAGCGCCAAGACCTTGCGCCGCGCCAACCACGAGGGCGAAGTCGAGCCGATTTCCGTGCAGATTGCCGGGGCAGACCCTAAGATGATGGCGGAAGCCGCCAAACACAATGTGGATAACGGCGCGCAGATCATCGACATCAACATGGGCTGCCCGGCCAAGAAGATTTGCAATGTGATGGCAGGCTCCGCCTTGCTGAAAGATGAGCCCCTGGTATCGCAGATTCTGAAAGCGGTCGTGGCAGCAGTGGATGTGCCGGTGACGCTGAAAATCCGTACCGGCTGGGACAAGAACAACCGCAACGCCGTCGCCGTGGCGCGCATGGCGGAAGACATCGGCGTGCAAGCGCTGGCCATGCATGGCCGCACCCGCGCCTGTCTTTACAATGGCGATGCTGAATACGACACCATTGCCGCGGTTAAACAGGCCATCAAGATTCCACTGATCGCCAATGGTGACATCACTACACCGGAAAAAGCCAAATTCGTGCTGGATTACACCCAGGCCGATGCCGTGATGATAGGCCGTGCCGCACAGGGCCGTCCCTGGATTTTCCGTGAGATTGCGCATTTCCTGGAAACTGGCGAGCACCTGCCGCCACCCGAGGTATCGGAAATCCACCAGGTCATGCTGGAGCACGTGCAGGATCTGTATGACTTTTATGGCGAGCTGACCGGCATGCGCGTCGCGCGCAAACATATCTCCTGGTACACGAAGGGGCTTAAGGATTCGGCCAACTTCCGCCATCACATGAATCAGCTGCAGACCGTAGACGAACAACAGGCAGCGATCAGTCAATTCTTCAGCCAGTTGTTGCAGCACGATGCGCGTCTGCAATATATCCCTGAGACTGACACCACTGACGACCAAGCGATGGCGGCCTAGCCATGAGAAATAGAGCATGAGCAACAAAGACGTCGCCGCCTGCATCCGGGCTGCCCTGGATGAATATTTCAAAGACCTTGATGGCCAGCCGCCACACGCCGTGTATGACATGGTGATGGGTTGCGTGGAAAAACCCATGCTCGAATACGTGCTGCATCGCGCCGGGGGCAACCAGAGCAAGGCCGCCGAGATTCTCGGCCTCAACCGCAATACCCTGCGCAAGAAAATGCAGCTTTACCAGATTGAGTAACCGCCGGGCGGCTTCTGCCGCCGCATGCTGCGCGTAATGTTTTCCTGTTTTATTTTTCCCGCTTCATTTTAACGACGCATATTTACACTTAAATCAACTGACATCATGGCCATCATCAAAAGAGCACTCATCAGCGTTTCCGACAAGGCAGGCATCGTCGAATTTGCCCAAAGCCTGCACGCCTTTGGCGTCGAAATCCTCTCGACTGGCGGCACGGCAAAGCTGTTTCGCGACCACCAGATTCCCGTGATTGAGGTCAGTGATTACACCGGCTTTCCCGAAATGCTGGATGGCCGCGTCAAGACGCTGCATCCCAAGGTGCATGGCGGCCTGCTGGGCCGACGCGATCTGCCTGAGCATGTGAGCGCGATGCAGCAAGCCGGCATCCCCAACATTGATCTGCTGTGCGTCAATCTCTACCCCTTCGAGGCCACGGTTGCCAAGGCCGACTGTACGCTGGAAGATGCGATTGAAAATATCGACATCGGCGGCCCGGCCATGGTGCGCTCCGCCGCCAAGAACTGGAAAGACGTGGTCGTGCTGACCGATGCCTCGCAATATGCAGCGGTGCTGGACGAAATGAAGAGCACCGGCGGCGCCACCAGCCAGGCCACACGCTTTGCGCTATCCGTAGCAGCCTTCAACCGCATCAGCAATTACGATGCCGCCATCAGTGATTATCTGTCTTCCATCAATTCCGATGGCACCCGCAGCGCCTTCCCTGCGCAAACCAATGGCCGCTTCGTCAAGGTACAAGACCTGCGCTATGGTGAAAACCCGCACCAGCAGGCTGCCTTCTACCGCGATCTGTACCCGGCCCCGGGTTCCCTGGTTACAGCGGAGCAATTGCAAGGCAAGGAGCTTTCCTATAACAACATCGCCGATGCCGATGCGGCCTGGGAATGTGTAAAGAGCTTTGATAGCGGTGCCTGTGTCATCGTCAAGCATGCCAATCCATGTGGCGTGGCCGTGGGTGCAACCGCAGTTGAGGCCTATAGCAAGGCCTTCCAGACCGATCCCACCTCCGCATTTGGCGGCATTATCGCTTTCAACCAGACCGTGGATGCTGCCGCTGCCGAAGCGGTGGCCAAGCAGTTTGTGGAAGTGCTGATTGCGCCTGACTTCAGCGCCGAAGCGCTGGCGATTTTCAAGGCCAAAGCCAATGTGCGCGTGCTCAAGATCGCCCTGCCACCCGGTGGCAGCTCTGCCTGGGAACAAGGCCGCAATTCGCACGATACCAAGCGCGTAGGTTCCGGCCTGCTGATCCAGACCGCCGATAATCACGAGCTCAGCCTGTCTGACCTCAAGGTGGTCACCCGCACCCAGCCTACCCCGCAACAGTTGCAAGATCTGCTTTTCGCCTGGCGCGTGGCCAAGTATGTCAAATCCAATGCCATCGTCTTCTGCGGCAATGGCATGACACTGGGCGTGGGCGCCGGCCAGATGAGCCGCGTCGACAGCACCAAGATCGCCGCCATCAAGGCACAGAATGCCGGGCTTTCATTGCAGGGTTCTGCCGTCGCCTCCGATGCGTTCTTCCCGTTCCGCGATGGCGTGGATGTGCTGGCCGAAGCCGGCGCCGCCTGCGTTATCCAGCCGGGTGGCAGCATTCGCGATGAAGAAGTCATTGCCGCCGCCGATGAACATGGCATTGCCATGGTGCTCACCGGCATCCGCCATTTCCGTCACTAAACATGCCATGCCCTGCCATCTGCACAGCGCTTTCCCTTACTGCGGAATGCCTGTTTCAGAGCGCAGGGCATTGTTCACATAGCACAGGGTTAACAACATGAAAGTACTCGTCATTGGCAGCGGTGGCCGCGAACACGCACTGGCCTGGAAAGTTACGCAAAACCCCAATATCAGCCGCGTTTATGTGGCGCCGGGTAATGCAGGCACCGCGCTCAATCCGGACATGGTCAATGTACCTGTTTCCTCGGTGGCCGATCTTCTGGAGTTCGCGCTCAAGGAGCAGATCGCCCTGACCATCGTCGGCCCCGAAGCGCCGCTGTCGCAAGGCGTGGTCGATGCCTTCCGTGCCAATGACCTGAAGATTTTCGGCCCAACCAAAGCCGCCGCCCAGCTGGAAAGCTCCAAAGATTTTGCCAAGGCCTTCATGATTCGCCATGGCATCCCCACTGCGGCCTATGGCACGTTTACCGATGCTGCTGAAGCGCACGCCTATGTGCGTGAACAAGGTGCGCCTATCGTGATCAAGGCCGATGGCCTGGCTGCTGGCAAGGGTGTGGTCGTGGCAATGGACGAAGACGAAGCCCATGCCGCGATTGATGCCATGCTGGCCGACAACAAGCTGGGTGCTGCCGGTGCCCGCGTCGTGATTGAAGAATTCCTGACCGGCGAAGAAGCCAGCTTCATCGTCATGGTCGATGGCAAGAATATCCTGCCCCTGGCCACCAGCCAGGATCACAAGCGCCTGCTCGATGGCGACCAAGGCCCCAACACCGGCGGTATGGGGGCTTACTCCCCTGCGCCCGTGGTCACGCCTGACATTCATGCCAAGGTCATGCGCGAAATCATCGCGCCTACCGTGGCCGGCATGGCGAAAGATGGCATCCCCTATACCGGCTTTTTGTATGCCGGCCTGATGATTACGCCCGAAGGCGACGTCAAGACGCTGGAATTCAACTGCCGCATGGGCGACCCGGAAACCCAGCCCATCATGCTGCGCCTCAAGACCGATCTGGTCGGGCTGGCCGAGCATGCCGTCAATGGCACGCTGGATCAGGCCACGGTGGATTGGGATCGCCGCACCGCGCTCGGCGTGGTGATGGCGGCGGCCAATTACCCCGACACCCCGCGCACCGGCGATGAAATCACCGGTCTGCCGCGCGACCTGCAGGACGCCCATGTGTTTCATGCTGGCACCCGCCTCGAAGATGGCCGCGTGCTGACCAGCGGCGGCCGCGTACTGTGCGTAACCGCGCTAGGCGAAACCGTAAAATACGCGCAAACACGCGCCTATCAGATCGCGGAAGACATCCGGTTTGATGGCGCGCAGATGCGCAAGGATATCGGCTACCGCGCCGTCAAATCCTGAGGTTGAGCGGCGATGATGCATGCACGCGCGTTGCGGCATTACCTGCGCCAGGGCGGGGTCATTGCCTATCCCACCGAGTCCTGCTTCGGGCTCGGTTGTGATCCCCGTAGCCGTCTGGGCGTGCAGCGCATCTTGCGCCTCAAGGGCCGTCCGCAGCGCAAGGGCCTGATCCTGATTGCGGACCAACAGGACCGCTTTAAACGCCTGATCGCCCCATTGAGCCCCGAGCAGCAAACCCGCGTGAATGCCACGTGGCCCGGCCCCCATACCTGGCTGGTGCCCCACGCTGAAGATTGTCCGATCTGGCTGCATGGCCGCCATCCATCGCTGGCCGTTCGCGTGACCGCACATCCCCTATCAGCCAGGCTATGCAAGATGGCAGGCATGGCGCTGGTATCCACCAGTGCCAACAAGGCAGGCCACGCCTCGGCCAAAACTACACGTAAATGCCGTCAGCTGTTTGGCAGCCGCGTACGCGTGATTGCCGGACTGACCGGCGGCGCCCGCAAGCCCTCGACCATACAGGACCTCATCACCGGACGCATTTTGCGCCCCTAACCGGAGCACCGCATGAATTCCGACGCTGTATATGATTATCTGCAAGGCCTGCAAAACCGCATTGTGGAGGCGATTGAGTTGATTGATGGCAAGAACTTCCTCAACGACAGCTGGCAGCGGCCCGAAGGCGGCGGCGGCACCTCGTGTCTGCTGGAAGAAGGCAATGTCTTTGAGCGCGCAGGAGTGGGCTTTTCGCATGTGATCGGCAACAAACTGCCGCCTTCGGCAAGCATCGCACATCCAGAAGCCGCCGGCCGCAGCTGGAAGGCCATGGGCGTATCGCTGGTGTTTCATCCGCGCAATCCCTACATACCCACCGTGCACATGAATGTGCGTTTCTTTGTCGCGGAAAAACCCGGCGAAGAGCCCATCTGGTGGTTTGGCGGCGGCATGGACCTGACGCCCTATTATGGTTTTGAAGAAGATGCGGTGCACTTCCACCGTCTGTGCCGCGATGCCCTGGCCCCGTTCGGCGAGCAGTATTACCCCGCCTTCAAGCAGCATTGCGATGAGTACTTCCACCTCAAGCATCGCAAGGAGCCGCGCGGCATCGGCGGCATCTTTTTTGATGACTTCAATGAGCTCGGCTTTGAACAGAGCTTTGCCCTGATCCGCAATGTGGGCGACGCCTTCATCCAGGCGTATATGCCTATCGTGCAGCGCCGCAAGGATATTGCCTATGGCGAGCGCGAGCGTGATTTCCAGGCTTACCGTCGTGGCCGTTATGTGGAGTTCAACCTGGTGTATGACCGGGGCACGCTGTTTGGCCTGCAATCCAACGGCCGTACCGAGTCCATCCTGCTGTCCATGCCGCCCATCGTCAAATGGCGCTATGACTGGAAACCGGAAGCCGGCTCGCCCGAAGCCCGCCTCTACAGCGATTTCCTTATCGATAAAAACTGGCTGGCTTAACGCGTCGGGGCGTGGTTTGTGCTTATAATCCCCTGTAAAAAGGGAGTAATAAATGCAAACCATTGAAAGCGTCATCGCCACACTGTCCAGCTGGATATGGGGTCCACCCATGCTGATCCTGCTGGTAGGCACGGGGCTTTACCTCACCGTACTGCTCAAGGGTTTGCAATTCCGCACCCTGCCGCTGGCATTCAAGCTGATTTTCAAAAAAGAAGTGGGGCATGATGGCGATATCAGCCATTTTGCCGCCCTGATGACCGCCCTGGCCGCCACTGTCGGCATAGGCAATATCGTCGGCGTTGCCACCGCGATTACCCTGGGCGGGCCAGGCGCTGTGTTCTGGATGTGGATGACCGGCCTGGTGGGCATGGTCACCAAGTATTCGGAAGCCGTGCTCGCCATTAAATACCGCGAAAAAGGCCCGCATGGCATGCGCGGCGGCCCGATGTATTACCTGGCAAAAGGCGTGGGCATGCCGTGGCTGGGCGCCTTGTTTGCCTTCTTCACCGCCTGTGCCGCCTTTGGCATCGGCAATATGGCTCAGGCCAATGCCACCGCCGAAATCTTCAAATCCACCTTTCATATCCCCACCGAGCTCACTGGTTTTATCCTGATGGTACTGACCGGCCTGGTGATCATTGGCGGCATCAAGTCCATTGGCAAGTTCACTTCCTACCTCGTACCGCTGATGATCCTGATCTACGTCGGTAGCGGACTAGTGGTGCTGGCCTATCACCTGAATGAAATTCCGCATGCCTTCTACCTGATCTTTCACCATGCCTTCAGCCCGGCTGCCGCCGGTGGCGGGTTTGCCGGCGCCACGGTGGCCGCCGCCATGCGCTATGGTATTGCCCGTGGTGTGTTTTCCAATGAGTCCGGCTTGGGCTCAGCCCCGATTGCCGCAGCTGCGGCCCGCACCAAAGACCCGGTCAGCCAGGCGCTGGTCAGCATGACACAGACCTTTATCGATACCCTGGTGGTCTGCACCATGACCGCGCTCATCATCCTCACCGCCACCGCCTGGAAACACGGCGTGAGCGCCGGCCAGCTCACCAGCATCAGCATGGCAGAAACGCTGGGCGATACCGGAAAATACATCGTGGCCATTTCCACCGCCCTGTTTGCCTACTCCACGCTCATCGGCTGGAATTATTACGGCGAAAAAGCGGTGGAGTATCTGTTTGGCTACCGCAGCATCAAGATTTACCGCCTGGTCTTCACCCTGGCGGTGGCAGTAGGCGCCAGCATCAGCCTGGAACTGGTATGGAATTTCTCCGACCTGATGAACGGCATGATGGCGATTCCCAACCTGATCGGCCTGCTGGTGCTTTCCAAGGTGATCAAGGCGGAAACCGATCGCTACTTCAAAGGATAAGGCATAGCACATGAGCCAAGCCCGCAGTCACTGGTCAAACCGCTGGACATTCATGCTGGCGACTGCGGGCTCTGCGATTGGTCTAGGCAATATCTGGAAATTCCCCTACATGACGGGCGTCAATGGCGGCAGTGCCTTTGTGCTCGTCTTTCTCGCTTGCATTGCCATTGTCGGCATACCGCTCATGATGTGCGAAATCATGCTGGGGCGTCGTGCTCAGCGTAACCCTATTGATGGCATGCAGGCGCTTGCACAGGAGGCGGGAAGCAGCAGGCACTGGAAGTGGGTGGGCATCCTGGGACTTTTCGCCGGCATATTGATACTGGCTTTTTACAGTGTCATCGCCGGCTGGATTTTGCATTATGTGCTGGAAGCCGCTCGTGGGCGCTTCACCGGCATGGATGGTGAGCATGCAGCAAACGCCTTTCAGCAATTTCTGGCATCTCCGATCGAGCTTGCGCTATGGCACACCCTCTTCATCGGCATGACACTGGGGGTGGTGGCGCGCGGTGTCAATGCGGGCCTGGAACAGGCCAACAAGATATTGATGCCTTCCCTGTTTGCCATTTTGCTGGTGCTGCTCGGCTACAGTATGTCGGTAGGGGATTTTCAGGCCGCCCTGCATTTCATGTTTACGCCGGATTTTTCCAAGGTCACGCCCGGTGCGGTACTCTCAGCGTTGGGCCATGCGTTTTTTTCGCTGAGCCTGGGCATGGGGGCGGTCATGGTTTATGGCTCCTATCTGCAACGGCATGTGTCGATTGCACGCACCTCCATCTACATTGCCCTGGCGGACACCCTGGTCGGCCTGCTGGTTGGCATTGCCATTTTTGCGCTGGTATTTGCCAATCATCTTGAGCCTGGAGCAGGGCCGGGCCTAATCTTCCAGACACTTCCCATCGCCTTTGGCCGCATGCCCATGGGCACATGGATGGCTGTGCTGTTTTTTATACTCGTCGCGTTTGCTGCATGGACATCGGCAATCTCGCTAGTGGAACCAGCCGTCGCCTGGCTCACGGAGAACACCTGCATGAATCGTGAACAGGCTGCCTGGCTGATCGGGGTTGCCGACTGGTTACTGGGCATTGCGGTGGTACTCTCCTTCAATGTGTGGCAGGACGTCCGGCTGTTCTTCGGCCTTGGCATCTTTGATACGCTGGATAAACTCACCACCAATATCATGCTGCCATTGGGTGGACTCTGCATGGCCCTGTTTGCAGGCTGGCGCATGAAGACATCCCATGTGGCAGAAGAGCTGGACATTTCACCCACCGCCTATCGGGCGTGGCGCTTTACCATCCGTTATGTTTCACCCTTGGCCATTGTGGCTATTTTTCTCTACCTCACCGGCCTGCTATAGCCTGAGTTTTTGATCTCATTTTTTACAGGAAACACATGTCTGATCTGCAACGTTTACATCCCGGCGCCCGCTACAGCGAAGCCGCCATTTTCAACGGTACGATTTATCTGGCAGGCCAGGTCGCCAATGATGGCAGTCTGGATATTCAGGGCCAAACCGCCGAAGTGCTGACCATGATAGACGATCTGCTGGCCCAGGCCGGCAGCGATAAATCCCGCATCCTCATGGCGCAGATTTACCTGGCGGACCTGGCTGACTATGACGGCATGAATAAAGTATGGGATGCCTGGTTGCCCGCCGGGGCAGCCCCGCCAAGGGCTACCGTCCAGGCCGCACTGGCCCGGCCTGAATGGCGCATTGAAATAGTGATAACGGCGGCCCAGCGTTAAGAGGGAAGTACGTAAGCAAGCTCTGGCGACTAGCTCAGCGTGGGCTCACGCAAGCAGATCCATGAGCGCTGCAACCAAACTTTAGGCAACAAAAAAGCCGGTCTTTTGAACCGGCTTTTTTAATTTGAAATCTGTAATCCGTAATTACAGAGTCAGAATCCATTCAACGATAGTCTTGATGTCTTCGTCTTTTACGTGTGGGCTGTTAGGCGGCATTGGGATAGGACCCCAAACACCACTACCACCAGCCTTGACCTTGGCAATCAGCTTGGCTTCAGCTGTCTTGTCGCCCTTGTACTTGGCAGCTACGTCCTTGTAAGCAGGACCCACTACCTTGTTGGCAACACTGTGACATGCCAGACAGCCATTTTTCTGAGCCAGAGCTTCAGCGGCCTTTGCATCAGCTGCGCTTGCTTGTCCAGCCAGCATCAAAGTGCCGGCGGCTGCAACCGTCATTAATAAACCTTTCATGCTTTCTCCTTCATCTCGGTCTTGTAAAAACTACGTTAATACAACTTGTAATGATACCTAGGATTACGGCACCTTGGAAAGTGCTAAGCGTTTTATTAACCCTGTCAATCTCGCGCATCACCTACACTCAATCAACGTTGATCTTCTTTAAACGTTGACTGTGTCCTGCATGCACACTTGCGTATGCATGTGTCTGACTAACCGGGTTGGGGGCAGTTCCCGCCCTCACCCTGGCATTCCTCATTACCCATGCGGGCTAGAGGTAATATTCGGTGCTGTATTCCACCTCCAGGGTATGGACTTCCCCTGGTGCGACAGTAACAACGTTATCGGTGGCATTAGCCGACTCCACACAGACCATGTGGCGCCAGCCGGAATGGCTGCCCAGATCACCGATCTCGGCGGCTTTGTGGCCCCAGGGATTCCAGACCACCGTAGACTTGCTGCCGGACTTCTGCACGGTAATGCGGCGGCGCAGGCCGGGGTCTTCAATCACACAGGTGCTCTCGGTATTGATATAGACGCGGTCGGTTTCTTCGGTGAAACGAATGTCGCCTTCCTGCTGCTTGACGGCGTAGCCTTCCACCTTGTCCTGATAGGCGGTGTTTTCCAGGCCGCTGATCTTGATGACTTCAATATCGCTGACATGGAAATAGGTATGCAAGGCTTCGCCCAGCACAAACGGTGCGGTACCGGTATTGGTAGTGGTCAGCTGCATGCGCAGGGCCGAGCCGACGATCACTGTCAGCGTTACTTCGCAATGATGCGGCCATTGCTTGCCCAACTGCTGGGTTTCAATGAGCTGCATGATAATGCGCGTCGCGCCGTCCGGATCAATCACGGTATCCACGATTTTCCACTGGGCCACCCGGGCAAACCCGTGCGGACAGAGCGATTCATCGGTGGCATGTGCACCAAACCAGGGCCAGCATACGGGCACGCCACCACGAATGGAGCGGCCTCGGACAAAACGTGCCTGGTCCGACAGCCACAGCACCGGCTCTTCGGAGTGATGTGGTTGCCACTCCATCACATGCGCACCCTGCAGGGCAATCTTGGCCGAGGCATGGGGATTTTCAATATGCACCGTCACCAGGCCGTTCTGGTCAGAGTAGAAATGGATTTTCTGGCCGACGCCGTAGCGCGCATTCAACTGCTGTATGGATTGCATCCGACTCTTGATCCTTACGGTGTTATTTTTCGATCTGGCTTACATCGCGTACCGCGCCACGCGCCGCCGAGGTGCTCATGGCAGCATAGGCACGCAGGGCAGGTGACACGTGACGTTCACGGCCCTGTGGCTTCCAGGCATCCTTGCCGCGTGCTTCCATGGCAGCACGACGATGCGCCATGATTTCATCGCTCACGGCGAGATGGATGGTGCGGTTGGGGATATCGATCTCGATGGTATCGCCCTCTTCCACCAGGCCAATGGCGCCGCCTTCAGCCGCTTCTGGTGAGGCATGGCCAATGCTGAGGCCAGAGGTGCCACCGGAAAAACGTCCGTCCGTAAGTAAAGCACATTCCTTGCCAAGACCCTTGGACTTGAGATAGGAAGTCGGGTAAAGCATTTCCTGCATGCCAGGGCCGCCACGCGGACCTTCGTAACGAATGACCACTACATCACCGGCAACAATCTTGTCACCGAGAATGCCTTCCACCGCGGCATCCTGCGATTCAAAAATGCGCGCGCGGCCAGTGAATTTAAGAATGCTGTCATCCACGCCAGCGGTTTTAACGATGCAACCATCGAGCGCGATATTGCCGTACAGCACGGCGAGGCCGCCATCCTGTGAGTACGCATGCTCTTTATTGCGGATGCAACCTTGTTCGCGGTCGGTATCCAGCTCAGGCCACAACATGGACTGGCTGAACGCAATGGTGGTGGAAATGCCGCCAGGGGCAGCACGGTAGAATTTCTTCACCTCTTCATCGGTGGTGGTGGTGATATCCCACTTTGCCAGCGCTTCGCCCAGAGTCGGGCTATGCACGGTAGGCGTATCCGCATGGATATTACCGGCACGATTCAGCTCGCTAAGAATGCCCATGACGCCACCGGCACGGTGCACGTCTTCCATGTGGTACTTGGCTGTGGCAGGCGCCACTTTGCAAACGCAAGGTACATTGCGCGAAATACGGTCAATATCGGCCATGGTGAAATCCACGCCTGCTTCATGCGCGGCGGCCAGCAGGTGCAGCACGGTATTGGTCGAGCCACCCATCGCTACGTCCAGGCTCATGGCATTTTCAAAGGCCTTGAAGTTGGCAATATTGCGTGGCAGCACACTTTCGTCGTCCTGCTCGTAATAGCGCTTGGTGATCTCAACGATCAGACGACCAGCCTTGAGGAACAGCTCCTTGCGTGCAGCATGGGTGGCAAGTGTGGAGCCATTGCCCGGCAATGACAGGCCCAGGGCTTCGGTCAGGCAGTTCATGGAGTTAGCGGTAAACATGCCGGAACAGGAGCCGCAGGTCGGGCAGGCCGAGCGCTCAATGGCTTCGGATTCGGCATCGCTGATCTTGCTGTCGGCACCGGCTACCATGGCATCCACCAGATCCAGCTTGTGAACGGTGCCTTGCCAGTTAACCTTGCCAGCTTCCATCGGGCCGCCGGAGACAAACACCACCGGAATATTCAGGCGCAAGGCCGCCATCAGCATGCCCGGGGTGATCTTGTCGCAATTGGAGATGCAAACCAGCGCATCGGCACAGTGGGCATTAACCATGTACTCGACGCTATCGGCGATGAGATCGCGGCTGGGCAAGCTGTACAGCATGCCGCCATGACCCATGGCAATACCGTCATCCACGGCAATGGTGTTGAATTCCTTGGCAACGCCGCCTGCACGCTCAATTTCACGGGCGACCATCTGGCCCAGGTCCTTGAGGTGGACGTGGCCGGGCACGAACTGGGTAAAGGAGTTGGCGATGGCAATAATCGGCTTGGTGAAGTCTTCTTCCTTCATGCCGGTAGCCCGCCACAGGGCACGGGCACCCGCCATATTGCGGCCATGGGTGGTAGTACGGGAACGGTATTGAGGCATGGCGTTAAATCCGAATGGAATCAAAAAAGTAAATTTTAACCCAGATCAACGCCAAGGACGTGAGATGTCGTTATTTCGCTACAATTCAGCCACCCGGCCAGCGTAGCATCTGTTGCATCAGCGCAACGACTGCTGAAAGGTTTCCAGCGGCACCGGCCGGCCATAGTAATAGCCCTGCACATACTGACAACCAAGCTGGGCAAGGATTTCGGCCTGCTCGGCGGTTTCTACGCCCTCGGCCACCAGGTCCTTGCCCAGGCTATCGGCCATGGCAATGATGGCTTTCACCAGCAGGGCAGATTCGGTATTGGTGGCAATATCGCTGATGAAGGAACGGTCGATCTTGACCTGACTCACCGGAAATTTATTGAGATACCCCAGGGCAGAATAGCCGGTACCAAAGTCATCAATGGCAATGGCGATGCCGATGGAGTGCAACGCTTCCAGCGTCTGGCGGATATGGTCGCTATCATGCAGCAGCAGACTTTCGGTAATTTCAAACTTGAGCCACTGCGGATGACATCCGGTTTCCTGCAGACAATCGGTGATCATGGTCAGAAAATCCTGCTGCATGAATTGTCGCGATGAAAGGTTAATCGCCAGCACATAGGGCTGGCTGCGCATGGCATTCCACGCGACGGCAGTGCGACAGCCTTCGCGTATCACCCAGCGGCCAATCTCCACGATCATGCCGCGCTCTTCGGCGATGGGGATGAATTTATCCGGCCCCACCATGCCCAGGTCAAAACTGTTCCAGCGCAACAAAGCCTCCGCCCCATACAAAGCGCCGGTCGCCAGTTCCATGATGGGCTGGTAATACAGTTGCAACTCGCCTTTTGCCAGCGCCTGGCGCAGCAGGTTTTCCATCAGCAGGCGCTCGGCAGCATTGACCGTCAGCTCCTGGTCGTAAAACTGAAAGTTGTTACGCCCCTGGCGCTTGGCGTGGTACATCGCCAGATCAGCATGCTTGAGCAAATCATCCAGATGGCTGCTGTCCTCCGGGTAAAACGCAATGCCCATGCTGGCAGAGACAAAAAACTTGATGCTGGACACTTCAAACGGCACGTTCAGCGCATCAATGATGCGGGCAGCCAGCAAAGCGGCATCCAGTCGCGACATGCAATGCGGGAGAGAAATGGCAAACTCATCACCCCCCATGCGCGCCAGCATGTCATCCGCGCCCAGCAATTGACGGATGCGGCGTGAGACTTCCACCAGCAACTTATCCCCCACCGAATGCCCCAGGGTATCGTTGATGGTCTTGAAATTATCCAGATCAATAAACAGCAGGCAAAAACCCTTTCCGCTGGCTTGCGTCTGTTCAATCAGCTTTTGCAGCTGCTGATTGAACAGCAGGCGGTTGGGCAACTCGGTCAGAATATCGTGGTAAGCCAGCTGCTCGATACGCTTGCGATAGCGGGTGTTTTCCGTGACATCATTGGCCACGGTCATGGCGCCCATGATCTCGCCAGAAGCGGAACGCTCCGGAACGATGCGCACCAGATGCACCAACTGCTCCTCGCCATACTGCGTCATCAGTTCCAGCGTATCCGTCTCGCCGGTGTCCATGACATTCATGATGCGCTGCTGGTATTCCTCGGCCGTGATATTGACGATATTGCCGCTCCAGTATTCCACCGGCGTCTTGCCTATCACCTGATTGACCCGTTGCTGCAGGCTCTCGCGCATGGCGCAATACGAGTTCACAAATACCCGCCGGCATTGGCGGTCATAGCGCACCACGGTCAGCGGCAGGTTTTGCACCAGCATGGAATACTCGTTCTCACGGCGGATGATTTCCGCTTCCAGGCGGCGCTCCGCGGTGATATCCCGGGCAAAGCCGACGGTACCGATCACCTGATGGTCAATCACCACCGGCGATTTATAGGTTTCGGCCCAATGCAGTTCACCATCGGGATTCATGATGGGCTCCACCAGCATTTTGGCCAGGCCGGAGTCCAAAACCTCCTGATCATCCTCAACATAGCCTTGCGCCATGGGCTGGGGGAAAAAGTCAAAATCGGTCTTGCCGCGCATGTCCTGTTCGCACTTAAGCTGCAGCACCTCGGCAAACGCCTTGTTGGTGGCGAGAAAGCGGCTTTGCCTGTCTTTCAGCCACACCATGAAAGGAAAAGTATCCAGCACCGCGCGCTGGTATTGCTCGCGGCGGCTCAGTTCGGCATATTCTTCCTTGTCGCGCTGGTCCGTCTGCCGGCCGATGGCAATCACGCCTATCATGCGGTCAGCCTCATCGCGCAAGGGGCTGAAGTTCACCAGGTCCACGATCTCGTGCTCATCTACCGTGAAATGGGCAACATAGCAGCCGGGTTCTCCGGTGCGGATGACTTCTTCCAGGGTTTGACGATAATTCCAGAAGAACGGGTGCTGCACCACATCGGCGGCACCACCAAGATGCTCAGGCAAAATCGCCTGCAAGGCAGGATTGAGATAAACCGTATCGGCCTGAAGATTGTAGAGGGCAATCTTGTCGCGACTGTATTGAAATAGCTGCGCTGCGTCTCGGCATAGCCGATCCAGCGTGACTGCATCCCCCTGCGGCGCAGCAGCCGGCATGGACGTTTCCAACCCTGATTGTTGCATCTACCCTCCCCGAAACAAGTATCGCCCGGGCACAAACGGCATGGCGCGATCCTGAATGTCATTATTTTCGGTTACCATAGCACATCATTAATTCCAACAGAACCAAGGGCTGGCCGACTTGGGCACGCCACTACCCACCATGCTCATACATCCTGAATTCGACCCTATCGCCATCCACATCGGCAACTTCGGCATCCACTGGTATGGCCTCATGTACCTGCTGGGCTTTCTGAGTCTGTTATGGCTGGGCAAGTGGCGCATACGGCGCAACCCGGAGAGCGGCTGGAAGGTCAGCGATGTCGATGACATCCTGTTCTACGGTGCGCTGGGTGTCATCATCGGCGGGCGCCTGGGCTATGTGACGTTTTACCAGCCCACTTACTTCAGCCAGCATCCGCATGAAATCCTCTATCTATGGCAGGGCGGCATGTCCTTCCACGGCGGATTTCTGGGCGTGCTGGCGGCCATGGCACTGTTTGCGCGCAAAACCGGCAAGCGCTGGCTGGAAATCATGGATTTTGTCGCCCCGCTGGTGCCGATTGGCCTGGGCGCCGGGCGCATGGGCAACTTCATTAATGGCGAGCTTTGGGGCCGCGCGACCGACATGCCCTGGGGCATGATCTTCCCCAAGGTAGACAACGTAGTGCGCCACCCCTCGCAACTCTACGAATTTGCGCTGGAAGGTGTCGTGCTGTTTCTGATTTTATGGATGTATTCCAGCAAACCCAGACCACGCGGCACAGTCTCGGCCCTCTTCCTGATCGGCTACGGCAGCTTCCGCTTTCTGGCGGAATACACGCGCGAGCCAGATAGCTACCTCGGCCTGCTATCGATGGGCCTGAGCATGGGCCAGTGGCTGAGCCTGCCAATGGTGATAGCCGGGTTGGTGATGTTTTATCTGTGCCGCCAGCAGCGCACCTAGAAACTGTAGCAGCCGATGGCGAGCTTTGCTGTGTCTGAGCCTAACCTAGACTTTACTTAGATACCTGAGCGTGATTATAAGATCTGCTCTATATGACTAACGTTGTAGGCAAGTGACCCTAAGCCTGCAGAAGATCAGTGATTACGCCACTAGCGACGACAAGGATGCTGAACACCATGAACGGGAGGGCAGCGGAGAGAACGACTACAACAGAACTAACCGAGCGACTAGCTAGGCGGAAAGATAGCCAGCGAGCTGCAAGGACGAAGGCTGGGTAAAGCATAGTGAAGTAGACAAAGATGCCAAACAGCCCCTCCTTCAACCAACCTCCGTCGGGGGGCATTGCGCCAGCAATCAAGAAGAAGGGCCAAAGCAGTATCGGTAGTGAGGAGAGTACCAGTGCCGACGTGCGCAGTTTGGATACGAACTCAGGAGTCATGACGGTTAACGTTTGACATAAGCGCATGCTTTAGCGCATCCCGCTTGATTGATTGGTTAGGGTGAACTTTTAACTTACGAATCAGTAAGAGCATAGAAAATATGCCAAAACGGGTTGGTTCTTGTTTTAGTATTATTTAAGCATTGTTGCCGCTGAACTGACTGTAGAGGGCCATCTGATTTGTATTCAGAACACATGCCAACAACACTTGCGTAGTGATAGTTTT
This sequence comes from Methylovorus sp., assembly GCA_035565335.1. Taxonomy (GTDB): domain Bacteria; phylum Pseudomonadota; class Gammaproteobacteria; order Burkholderiales; family Methylophilaceae; genus Methylovorus. The sequence goes on along the minus strand of DATMSO010000088.1, from coordinate 34 downwards.
CGAGACGAATTACAGCGCGCGCCAGAACTAACAC
>DATMSO010000087.1:0-52497 GCA_035565335.1 Methylovorus sp. | reverse complement strand
AACAAACAGTCTGCCGGCCGCCGCTTTTGTGAGAAAGCTGATTCATCATAGGGGCCAAGCGCCAGCTCAACAATGAGCGGTGACAAGAATGGTCCAGTGGCGGGCAGCCATATTCATGGTGATCCCTCGCTGTGCTGTCATGCGCTGTTCATATCCGGTGGATATGCTTGCGCCATGCGGCATTCACTCACCCTCATCTTTTTGCTTTTGCTGATGGCGCCATGGCGGGCTGATGCCGATATCTACATGCTGAAAAATGACGCCGACGAGATCGTGCTCAGCAATTTACAGCCACCCGAAAACGCGACCGGTTATAAAGTGCTGGTCAGCGAAGATGCATCGCAGCATCCAGCATCGCATGCCAGCCGCCCTTCCCCGCTTTCAAAGACCAGCTTGCCCTATGCCGCCAGCGTGCAGCAGGCGGCCAGACTCACCGCGATCGAGCCCGCCTTATTGCACGCCATCATGCATGTGGAATCCGGGGGCAATCGGCAGGCGCTGTCGCCCCGTGGCGCCGCCGGCTTGATGCAGTTGATGCCCGCCACCGCCAGACGCTATGGTGTGCGGGATCCACTGGATGCCAGGCAGAATCTGCTGGCCGCGGCCCAATATCTGCAGTCGCTCAAACAACAGTTTCATGGCGATATGTCGCTTATGCTCGCCGCCTACAATGCCGGGCCGCAGGCCGTAATACGGCATGGCTACCAGGTGCCGCCGTATGCGGAAACCCAGCGCTACGTGCCCCACGTACTGCAGCATTATCGCCAGTTGCAGCGCATTTCCAGCATGCCCTAGCTTTAGCGTCGCGTAGCGCCCGCACCTGACGTGGCGGCCTCCTCCGGCTCCAGCAGCTCCTGCCCGAACACCCACTGGCTATAGCGGCTCGCGCCTTTAAACCCGCGGTCATCCGAGGCAAAGCCCGCCTGTTTGATGGGCTTTTCCGTCGAAAGACTGTAAATGCCGATTATGCGTCCGCGCTGCCTGATCAGGCCCCACTCTGCGCTACCGGTGATCGGGTCATCGTATCGCTTGCGCAGGTGCCGCTTGATGTTGGGGTAGCGTTTGTCCAGCAACAAGTCATCCAGACTGGCCGGGTAGATATTGACACCCGAGGGATTCGCGGCCTGATAACTGGCAATCGCCGCCCGGTACTGATGCCCCACAAACAAGAGCTGCTTTTCCTTTTCGGCACGCAGCTGGTGATGCCAGCGCATGCCCACCGCAGCAAGGCCAACACCGGCAATGGCGATCATCAGCAACAATCCGATATAGCTGAATCCGCGCTGTTCGCCGCGGCGATATTCGCTGGCCGTAGCTGCCCTACCATTCGGCATAGGCCGTTCCATCGCGTCCATTGCCCGGCGCGCCGCTACGGATGTCATACACCGCCCCCGCACTGCCCGCCTCCACACCATTCACATTCACTTCCGGCGCGATCAGCACCCAAGTCTCGCGTGAACCGGTGATGGGGTCTGGTGGCACGGCGCGCAGATAATGCAGGCTCACCAGTTCCTCCAGCGAGGCCGGATAGCGCTCATGGTCCCCGTAAAACTTGTCGATGGCTTCGCGCATCACATTGAGATCATGCTTCAGTGTCGATTCACGTGCCTTGTCCACACTATGAAAATAGCGTGGCACCGCCACCGCAATCAGCAAGGCGACGATGGTCATTACGACCATCAGTTCGATCAGGGTAAAGCCCTTGAAGCGCTTGCGGCTCGCGCCGTTGCTACCAGTCACGGTACCAGCTTCCATTAATCGCCTGCTCCGGGCTTTTGGAATAAACATCGTAAACATCCACGCCTTCGCTGGGCGCATCGGCCTCGCTCTGGTAGCTGCGCTTGCCCCAGGTGTCAGCCGGGGCCAGCGTCAGATCATGATTGAGTGGATCGCGTGGAATCTTGCGGATGAAGCGGATGATTTTCCTGTCTGGCCGTGTCTGGTCCTGCACGCCGCGCTCCAGCACGTCCAGACTGGGCGGATAGCCGGACTGGTCCAGCCCGCGCTTGATCTTGCCTTCGTCATAGGCCAGTTTGTAGGCATCCAGCGCCTCGCGAATCTGCCGCAGGCAGGTGCGCAACTCGGCCTCCTTGTTGCGCTTGAGCGTCAGCTGCAGCACCGGCATCGCCGCCGCAGCGAGGATAGACACGATCACCACCGTGACCACCATCTCGATCAGCGTGAATCCGGCGCGGGACTTCATCGCGACAGGTCCACACCTTCCACTGCCGGTGGTGCTGCAGGCGCAGGGACAGCGTTGACCGGCGCTGTGGGCGCGGGCTGGCTGGCATTAGCCGCGGCAGCGCCAGGCTGGGCAATCGCGGCATCTTCAGAAGAGACACCAGTGGCATCTGCTGCCACGGCCTCAGAAGTAGACTCCACCGCAGGTCCACTGGCAGCCGGGCTGCCACCGCCAGCAGGCGCTGCCAGCTGTGGCTTGTCCGAAATGCCATTCTCGGTGCCGGACCAGTATTCGGAAATTTCCGCGTCGGGCCGCCGGATATTGCCCAGAATGCGTGGCGTAATCGCCAGCACGATTTCGGTCTTGTTCTTGCGGTCTTCCTGATTGGAAAACAGCCGCCCGAGGATGGGAATATCGCCCAGCGCAGGCAGCTTGCTGGCGTTTTTGCGCTCTTCATCCTGTATCAGCCCGGCCAGTATCTGCATCTCGCCGTCTTTCAGCCGCAGCAAGGTGTTGGCATTGCGCGTGCCTATGGTATAGACCGTGGCGCCATTGCGCGTGGTGGTGCGGTCGCCCAGCGAGCTCACCTCCAGGCCAATCTTGATATTGACGAAATCATCCAGCGTGATGCGCGGCTCCACATCCAGTTTCAGCCCCACGTCGATATAGGTCACGTTCTCCGAGATGCCGACATTGGCGGTGGATGTGGTGGTGATAATCGGCACCTTGTCGCCCACCAGAATCTTGGCTTTTTCGTTATTGCGCACGCGGATGCGCGGGTTGGAAATCAGGTTGACGTCACCCGTGGTTTTACGGAAATTGACCGCCGGATTAGGCGATACATCAAAGCGGCTGGAATTGAGATGGAGCAAGCCTTCCAGCGTCAGCGGCGAATCTGTCGCCACGGTGGACGTCACCGCGATGCCCGAGCCCGCGGTGGAAGTGGTCACCGGGATACGGCTATTCACCGAAATCTGGTTGGGGTAGGCAATGCCCAGCTCCTGCAAACGGCTGCGGCTGATTTCCAGCACCTCGATTTCCAGCATCACTTCGGGGTCGGCCAGGTCATTGGCCGCCACCAGTTTCTCGGCGATATGAATTACCTCCGGCGTATCGCGCATGACGATCATATTGAGCCGCTCATCCACCACCACATCCTTGGTCTTGAGCACGGTTTTCAGCGTAGAAGCCACCTGCTTGGCCGAAGCATTAGTCAGGTAAAAGCTGCGTATCATCAGCTCCTTGTAATCCTTCACCTTTTGCGGCGTATTCGGGAAAACCAGCGCGCTGGTTTCGGTCAGGGCTTTTTTCTGCAAGCCGTTGGTCGCCAGCACCATCTCAATGGCGTCTTCAATCGACGCCTTGCGGATATACACCGTGGCCTTGGCATCGGCGCGGATATCCTTGTCCAGTATGAAGTTGATGCCGGTCGCCCGCGACAGCGCCTCAAACACCATCTTGATATTGGCATCGCGAAACTCCAGGCTCACCGGCTTCTGGAATGGCGGCTTCAGGCGCGGCGGCTCGCTCTGCGGCGCATCGCGGCTGGCGCGTATGCTGGCCTGCAATTGTTGCGCTTCCTTGTTATCCGGGTTTTCCATCAATATCGTGCGCAAGATGGACCATGCGCCCTCGCTATTCTGGTTATCCAGCATGGCCCGCGCCTGATCCAGACGTTTGCTGTGAGCATATTCGCGTGTGATGCTGGCCTTGCCGGCAATCGCCCGCACATTGTTGGGCGCCAGCGCGATCACGCGGTCATAAAGCGCATTGGCCTCGACAAAATGCCCGGCACTGCGCTGTTTTTCTGCTTCTGTCAGCAGTTCCTGCACCGCCTGCTCCTGCGTCACCACCTGATCCTTGCGTGGCACGGCGGCCTCTGGCTTGGCCTGCAGATTTTCCTGCGCACTGCTGACGCGCGCCTCGGGCGTTTCCCCCTTGACCTCGGATTTGGGCCAAGGCGCAAAGGCACAGGCATTCAGCATGCTCAGCGTGAGCACGCTACATAGGGTCAGGGAAATAGGCTTCATCTTGGGTTTCATGGCTGGGATCGCGTTATTAGCGGTCGGTCGGTTGATCATCGGGCGATGGGGCAAGCGCCACCACCGGTTTGGCTGTCTTGCTCAGCACTACGGCGCTGTTCAGGGGGAGATAGGTCAGGTACAAGGCGCGCTGGTCCATGCTATCCAGCCGCCAGACCTGCTCCAGCGTCTGGCCGGGGCTGACATTGAACACACGGTTACCCGCCGTCAAAAACACCAGCTGGCCGCCTGGACCATCGTCCATCTGCCCCATGTATTGATAAGGCAAGGCAGGCGTCACCGGCCGCGCAGCCTCTGCCAGCGCGGCAGCGCTCTGCTGCAGGGGCGGGGGCGGCGCCTGCCAGGTGTGGGTCTGCCATAAATCCTTGCCCGGCTGGCGGATAGCCTGGGCTTGTTGGGCACGGCTACGCGCCAGATCTGGCAGGCCGGAGACTTGCGCTTCCATTCCAGCGGCGAAGGCTTGCACTGGCTCACGTGGCGTCAGCCTGGGGCGGGATGCGGCGGCGCGCGGCGCGGTCAGGTCTTCTTCTGGCTCTTCGGCATTTACCAGATACATGGCCGCCAGGGTCAATACCAGGGCCGCCGCCAGCACCAGCTTTCGCGGTTGCAACATGCTCATGTGCCCTCCCCGCGCAGCAGCCAGACATAGGTGAGCTTCACTTCGGCTTCATCATCCTGAATGCCATCGCGCTTGATGCTTATCTCGCTCAAGCCCAGCGTGGGATAACGCAGCGCTGCCTGCGCGATAAAGTCGCGCAGCACGGAATAGCGCGCCTTGACCGGCAGGATGATTTCATAACATTGCAAGGCGCTGTTGTCACGCTGATGCGATAGCTTGTAATCACCCATCACCAAGTTCATTCCGCTCTCCTGCGCCAGCTGATGCAGGCCGCGCAGCAATTCAGACAAGGCATCCTGCGGCGGAAATTGCGCATAGAACTCCTGCAGCTGCCGGGCGTCATCCAGCACCGGAGCTGGTCTGGCTTGCGCTTTGGGTTGTGCCTGCAGCCAGGCCAGCTGCTCGCGCTGGGTTTGCAGCTGCTGTTGCTGCGGCAGCCATACCAGCAAACCCAGCAGCGCCACCAGCAACATGAGCACGAGCCCAGCCTGCCCGGCGCCACCCAGCCAGAAGCGCAGAATATCGATGCGGCGCCATAGCGCTGTCATGGTGACACCTGCGATGGTTGCGTTTCGTGCCAGCTGGCGATCAGCACGACGCGCCAGGGTTGCTCAGCCTCTTCCAGCTGCTTTTCATGCTTGAGCAGAACCACTTGGCTGAACTGGGGCGTAGCTTCCAGACGTTGCATGTAATCAAACACCGCATCGCGACTGGCGGCTTCGGCGGTGAGTTTGAGCTGGTGTTTGCGCGCATCCGGTTCGATGCTGAGTAGCGCAAACTCCGGGCTGCTGGCGGTTTCCAGTCCGTCAAACAGCGCATTCCAGGGGATCTGCAGAAAATCGGCCAGAGTACGTGCCTGGTGCATGGCGGCTTGCGTGGCAGGTGACGATGCCTGACGCGGCGTGCGCGCGCTGGTCAGCCCCGCCTGTTTCCCCGCTTCTGCCAATGTCGACTGCAGCCCTTCTGCCTGTTGACGGGTAGCAGAATAGCCTTGCCAGCAGACGATTGCCAGCAGGATGCCAATGCCTGCCAGCAGGCGTCCAAACCATGTTGGCTGATGATTGGCAACAAAATCCACCCGCAAGGCACGCATGCTAGCTCCCCGCCCAGGCTTGCACTGGTGATGCCATTACGCTGACGGAAGACACCTGCGGAAATACTGGCACGGCCTGCCAGCCCATGTCCGACGCGGCGCGTTCGAATGCTGGCCAGGCAGCGGCATGCGTTTCCGGCAAGGCAAGGTGTACGAACAACTTGCCTGTTGGCAGGACGCTATCCCCCAGCAGCAAGCTTTCGCGTTGCAGCAAGGCCAGCAGCTGTTGCGGCCAATCCTTCGCCTGGCTTGCGCAGGCAGAAAGTCCCAGCCAACCACCATCACGCATCATCGCCAGGTGGATGCGGCCCGCCTCGACCTGCACCAGTGCGCACAGCGCGCGACCCAGCTGGCGATAAAGTAAATTATAAAGATGCATCATGGCTGGCTGCACCGACACCAGCTGGCAGCCAGCTTGCGTGGCCATGGCACGGATCGCCGTCAGCAAGGCTTGGTCAAGGGCGCAGGCAAACTGCTGATCGCCTTGCGGCAGAGGCTCCAGAGCAATATGCCAGGTCGTCGCCGCTTCGCCATAGGTTTCCATGAACCAGGTGCGGGCAATGGCCAGACTGGCGCTGTGCGATTGCAGGGGAGGCATGGCGGGCAACAGCTTGTAGCGCAACCACTGATTGCTGAGCACCACCGTCAGCTGGCTGCCTGGCGGCAGCTCTTTCAGCTGGGATAAGCCTGCTTGCAGCGCACCGTGCCAGGGTTGGTAACCCTGCTCTGTGGCGCGATCGGGTGATGGTCCAGCTGCCATGGCGTCTTGATCCAGCGCCCCGTCTGGCAGCGCATGGGCGGCAATGGATGCTTCGGATTTGGCAATCGGCGCCACTACGTGCGTCAAGCCTCGTTGCCAACGCGCCAGTGGCCACGCGCGGCGCTGTTGCGTCAGTGTGACGCTGTCCGGCAGCAAGGTCAGGCAGTAACTAGGCCGTAATAAAGGTAACACGATTGATTTCTTCCAATGTGGTTTTGCCCTGCGCCACCGCATCCACAGCGGCCTGGCGCAACAGGCGCAGGCCCTTGCGGCGGGCGGTATCCTTGAGCTGGCGTATGGGCTGGCGCGAGACGATCATCTCGCGGATTTCATCATCCAGAATCAGCAGCTCCGCCACCGCCATGCGGCCCTTGTAACCGCTGCCACGGCAGTGGCCGCAACCCTGGCCTTTGCGAAACTGCATGGCGGCCGCTTCGGTTTCGCTGATCATGGAGGCTTGCAGCAGTGCGGCATCCGGCTGGTCTTCTACCAGGCAATGTGTGCAATTCAGACGCACCAGGCGCTGCGCCAGTATGCCGTTGAGGGCGGAGACAAAACTGTAGGTGTCGACGTCCATATTGATAAAGCGGCCGATGACGTCAAACACGTTATTGGCGTGCACGGTAGTGAACACCAGGTGCCCAGTCAGGGCCGACTGCACGGCAATCTGTGCGGTTTCCGAATCGCGGATTTCGCCGACCATGATCTTGTCCGGGTCATGCCGAAGAATGCTGCGCAACCCGCGGGCAAAGGTGAGGCCCTTCTTTTCATTCACGGGAATCTGCAGCACGCCTGGCAGGTGGTATTCCACCGGGTCTTCAATGGTGATGATCTTGTCGCGGCCGGTATTCACCTCCGAAATTGCCGCATACAGCGTGGTGGTTTTGCCGCTACCCGTCGGACCAGTGACCAGCACCATGCCGTAGGGCTCGCGTGCCAGCGCACGAAACTGCTGCCGTGTCAGGGGATCAAGGCCGACATTTTCCAGCGTGAGCCCGCGCGACTGCTCGGTGAGCGATTTGCGGTCCAGAATACGCAGCACGGCATCTTCGCCATACACGCTAGGCATGATGGACACCCGCAAATCCACCTCGCGCTGCTGGATATGCACCTTGAAACGGCCATCCTGCGGAATGCGGCGTTCGGCAATATCCAGCTCGGCCATCACCTTGATGCGCGACACGATCTGCTCGGCCATGTCCACGCCCTGTATCTGGCCCACGGCATCCAGCACGCCGTCAATGCGGTATTTGAGCGCCAGACCGGTGAGCGTGGTTTCCAGGTGTATATCGCTGGCGCCTATCTTCATGGCGTCATACAGCGTGGAGTTCACCAGGCGAATGACCGGGCTGCTGTCTTCGGAAATGCGGCTTAAGGAAAGGTGCTCAACGCCATCGGTCAGCACCGGGTGGGCATCCGGCGCCATATCGCTCCCCAGCACGCGGTCCATGGCCTTGAGGGTTTCTTCATGGCGCGCGAGAAAGGCACTAACATCGGCATAATGCGCGAGATGCAGCGTGAATGGTTCATGCACGCTATCGAGCAGCCAGGCCTGTACATCGCTGGCAAACGGGTCGGCCATGGCAATCAGCAGCCCGCCATCGTCGCGCCGCAAGGGGATGCATTCGCGGCGGTAGGCCTCGGCAAACGGCAGCACGGCAAAATCCGGGGTAAGCGCATGCAGGGTGCGGTTATCCAGCACCGGATAATGCAGGGCTGCTGACAGCGCGGCGACAAATGCTTCCGGCGTCAGGGCGCTCTGGTCCTGCAGCACTTCCATCAGGCGGCGGCTGGACTGCGCGGCCAGCTGCCGGGCGCTACTCAGCGTGTGTGCGCTGATCAAGCTCATTGGATGCTGCCCGCCAGATCAAAAATCGGCATGTAGAGCATCAGCACCACAAAGCCGATGACAAAACCGATCACCAGCATGAGCAAGGGCTCAAACAGCTTGGTAAACCAATCCACCCAGCGCGCAGTTTCTTCGTCATAAAAAGCGGCAATGCGACCCATCATGTCGCCCATCATGCCGCTTCGCTCGCCCACCCGCAGCATGCGCAGCGCTACCGGCGTCGATAGCGACTGTGCTTCCATGGCGGTGGAGATGGCCTGGCCCTGGCGTATCTGCTCGCTGGCAAGCTGCAGGCGCGCGCGCAAGGCCGGTGCCAGCAGGCCCGACACCATGCCGAGCGCACTCAGCACGGGAATACCGGCGATCAGCAACATGCCAAGTGAGCGGTAAAACCGCGATAGCTGGTAGATGCGCATGCGCTCGCCGATGGCCGGTAGCCGCCACAACCATTGCATCATCGCCGCCCGCACCCGGGGCAAACTAAGCAAATACGCCGTAGCTGCCAGCAGCCCCACGCCTGCCAGCAGAAGCTGCATGCCATGCGTCTCGATAAAGCCGCCCAGGGCCAGCAAAAGTTGTGACATAAACGGCATGTCGCCATTCATGTCTTCATAGATATGCGCAAAACGCGGCACCACAAAGCCCATCAAAAACATCACCACCAGCCCGCCGACCACGATCAGCATGACGGGGTAAATCGAGGCAGAGATGACCTTCTTTTTCACCTCTTCCACCTGGGATTGATAGGCGATATAGCGGCGCAGGGCTTCCGGCATGCCGCCGGTTTTTTCGCTGGCGCGCAGTGCCGCCACATACAAAGGCGGAAAGGCCTGTGGGCTCGCTTCCATGGCTTGTGACAGCGGCTGGCCTTCATTCAGCAGGCGCAAGGTGGTTTTGAGGGTATCGCGCACCTGTGGGCGCTGCTCTTTTTCCGCAAGCGCCTCTATGGCCTCCATCAGGTTAAGGCCGGCCTCCAGCAAGGCTAGTAGCTCCTGGCTAAACAACATGAGAGGAAAACGCTCGCGCCGCAGCCATGTCAAGCCTGCAGCTGGCTTGGCCACCGCTACCGAAAACACGGTATAGCCCTGCGCTCTGGCGGCTTGTGCTGCCGCCTTTTCGTTGGCGGCTTCCAGTCGCAATGAACGGTATTCCCTGCCGCGCAGGACGCTCAGTTTATACAGCATGATGGATATGGCAGGCAAAGCGACATGGCTACCAGCTGACGATGTCGGCCATTTCCTGGCTGCCGCCGGGCTGACCATCTTTGCCCAGCGAATACAGGTCGTATTCGCCATGCTCGCCGGGCGATTTGTATTGGTAAGGATGGCCCCACGGATCGTCAGGCACGCTCTTCTTGAGATACGGCCCGTCCCAGCGCGCATCGTTATCCGGCTTGGACGTCAGTGCCGCCAGGCCCTGCTCGGTCGATGGGTAATGGCCGGTGTCGAGGCGGTATTGATCCAGCGCTTTTTCCAGGGAGTCGAGCTGGGCGCGCGTAGCCTTGATTTCCGATTTGCCTATCTGGGCAAAGTACTTGGGGCCAACATAGCCCGCCAGTAAACCGATGATGACCATGACCACCAGGAGTTCGAGCAGGGTAAAGCCGGCATGACGGGACCGCTGTCTGCCATCACCCTGCATCAGGGCGGGCCGCGGGAAATAAGGAGTAAGGGAGGATGTATTCACAGCGCCGATCATAGGCGCTGTTTTTTACAGTAATGTTGCAGTTTCAAGACAAGCCCAACTTTTGTGACAACGCCGCTTGCATGCCTGGCGCGGATTTCATCATTTCGCCGCATTAACATCTTTTAACGGTCATCAATCTGAAATTTTTGCACCCTATAGTGCACGCACTTGCATAGAGCACACGCACTTGCTGATAACAAACGCACTTGCTGCACTCCCGACAAAGAGGAAGATAACAATGCAACACGCCCGCACCCTGATTACCCGTCATTTACTCACCCCGCTGGCTTGCGCTTCACTAGCCATGGCACTCACTTTGCCACTTGCCAATGCGCACGAAGCCGGTCATGAGCACGCCCAGCCACCCATGAGTTCGCCCTTGCAGGTCAATGGACCACTGCCCGCCCTGCCGGCAGGCGTCACCGAGCTCAAGTTCAGCGAAATCTACAAATTGCCCGTGGGCCCGCGCGGCCTGGAGCCGTCAGAAAAACTGCTCAGCCTGAATGGCAAACCGGTACGCCTCTTAGGCTATATGGCCAAGCAGGACGAAGCCACGCCCGGCGTCTTTATTCTTTCGCCATTGCCAGTGTTGATGGGCCATGAAGATGAAAGCTTTGCGGATGACATGCCAGCGAATGCCGTGTTTGTACATCTGCATGATGCGCAGCAGATCAATGGTTACGTTCCTGGCCTCATCAACCTCAGCGGCGTGCTGAGCGTGGGTGAGTGGCACGAAGCCGATGGCCGCATTTCCTATGTGCGGCTGCAACTGGATGCCGTACAAAGCGCGCAGTTGCTGCGCCCCGATACCACGGCGGCCCTGCAGTCGCCTGCCGGTTTCAAGTAGTGCCTGGTTTTTAGCATCACCCGTTTTCGCTGTACCTGTTTTTCTCTGTTTTTAATGGTTGTTAATTCTTTGTATTGATTAATTAGGAGCTTTTTCAAATGAAGTCACCTCGTTTTGCACTTAACTGTGTACGCGCTGTTGTGGCCGCCACGCTGGGCATGGTTGCCGGCGTCAGCGTTGCCGCCCCGACCGTCACGCGCCTGACGCCACCGAGCGAGCGTTTCGCCACCGGTGTTAATGACCCGACTGCGCCCATGATTGCCCGCTTCCTGCCAGGTCAGCGTTTTGACCTGCAAGCCACCATCCGTCCGGATGCTGGCGCCACCATCACAGGCTTCCAGTTTGCGGTGGATGGCGTGACGGTTCCTGTAACTGCCAGCACCTCCGGCATCGTCACCACCGGCCTGAATGCCGGTCTGCCTGCCAACACCGCCGTGGTTTCCAAGCGCGCTTATTCGAACAATGTGCCTGGCATCCACACGCTGACCGTGAAAGCCACGCAAAGCGATGGCCAGACCGTGATCGCCACCGGCAGTTTTGAAGTGGTCGGCATCACCAATCAGGGCCGCCCTGCCAAGAACATCATCATCCTGCTGGGCGATGGCATGGGTGCCGCACACCGCACCGCCGCCCGCATCATGGCCAAGGGTTATGCCCAGGGCAAGGCCAAGGGCCATCTGGCCATGGATACCTTCCCCTACACCGGCATGGTCATGACTTCCTCGCTGGATACCATCGTCACTGACTCCGCCCCTGGCATGGCTAACTATGTCAACGGCAACAAGCAGGCTTCCGGTCAGGAAGGCGTATGGCCGGATGACACCGCCGATGCGTTTGACAACCCACGCATGGAGTACCTGTCCGAATACCTGCACCGCACACAAGGCAAATCGCTGGGTATCGTGACGACTGCCGACGTGTTTGATGCCACGCCAGCCGCTAATGCCGTGCACACCTCCAACCGTGGCAACGGCACCGGCATTGCCGACCAATATCTGGATGACCGCAAGCTGACCGGCCTGACCGTGCTGATGGGTGGCGGCCGCAAGTGGTTCCTGCCTAACGCTTCCAACAGCGTCAGCCCACAACCCGCCAATGGTTCGCAACGCCGTGCTGCCAATGACTATGTATTGAGCAGCGACATCGTCAGTGGCTGGGGCGCTGCTGTGGGTGCCAAGGATCCTGAGCGTGACCTGATCAGTGATTTCAGCGCTGCTGGTTACACCTATGTTTCCGACAAGTCCGCTCTGCAAAGTGCCGGCGTGCCAGACAAGCTGCTGGGCCTGTTTGCCTACTCCAACATGAACGTAGCGTTTGACAAGATCAACGGCCGCCGTGGTGTATCGACCGTGGTGAATGACTACGGCTTCCCTGACCAGCCTATGCTGGAAGAGATGGCCGACAAGGCGATCAAGGTCCTTGCCAAGAACCCGGCTGGCTTTGTGTTGACCATCGAAGGCGCATCCATCGATAAGCAGGCTCACTTGATGGATAGCGATCGCTGGATTGAAGAAGTGATCGAGTTTGACCGTGCAGTGCAGGTAGCGAAGAACTTCGCCACGGCCAATCCGGATACCCTGGTGATTGTCACGGCCGACCATGAAACCGGCGGCGCTTCCATCCTCGGTGCTTCCAAAGTGACCAACGCCGAATTGCAAGGCAAGGCCAACACGGTTGCCAGCATGCGTAATGAAGTGGTGGGGACTTATCAGGATGCGAAATTCCCCAAGTACACCATTGCAGCTGATGGCTACCCAGCCACGACCGATATCGACAACAAGATGCTGATCGGTTACGGCGCCAATGCTGACCGCTACGAAGCCTGGATTGCCAATGCGCAACCTACGCAGGATAGCCAGCAGCCTTTCGTCGGCGCTGCGCCACTCAATGCCTACCCAGCCAACCCAAGCGTGCGTAATGCCAGCACTGGCTACCTCGTCACCGGTCAGGTATCGGGCGACCAGGCTGTGCATACCGCCACTGACATTCCATTGTCAGCCTTCGGTCGCGGCGCAGCCCTGTTCACCGGCGTGATGGACAACACCGATGTGTTCTTCAAGTTTGGTCAGGCTGCCATTGGCGGCGTGAAGTAACCTATAGCCCACAACACCGGGCGTCACGGCTTCTGCCGTCACGCCCGGTTTGATGATGAAAGCGAGATAGCATGAACTCCGTAAAAATGATCGTGAATGCCGCCGTACTGGGCCTGGCAAGTTTCACCGCCAATGCCTACGCCGGTTATAACTTCAATTTTGATAACGCTGCCAGCGGCACCTCTGCCAACAATGCAGCAGTGAACCCCTACAGCAATGTGCAATTCCTCAGCGGCTTTGTCACAGCCGATCTGGACAGCAACGGCTTTGAAATTCTGGACCCTAACGGCCAGACCGTTCCAGGTTATACGCACTGGGAAGCCTATTCCGACAGCGACATTCGTGTACGCAACCCGGAAGAATATGGCCATGGCGCAGCACCATCAGTTTCCAATGCACTGGATGCCATGTTTGACCAGGTACTGATCAGCTTCAACACCGCACAAAACCTGTCATCCTTCTCGGTGCAACTGGATAATAGCAACTTTGGGGGCTTCAACTCCTCCATCCTGTTCCTGGATGCTGCCGGCAAAACCATCTCCACCCTGAGTTTCGACCAGTTCGCCAACCCAGGCGCCATCATCACCGGCGGTGCTGTGAGCGGCGTGTATGGCATCGTGCTCGGCGCAGGCAAGCTCTACGACAACCTGAACATCACCACCGTCAGCGCCGTTCCCGAGCCCGAAAGCTACGCCATGATGCTGGCGGGCCTCGGCATGATGGGCTTTGTTGCTTCGCGTCGCCGTCGTTAATCTCTTTGTATGACGCTTGCGGGCCAATGCCCGCAAGTTTTCCCCACAAAAAAAGCACATTCTTGATGTGCTTTTTTTGCGTCTTCAACCTGCCATTTCAAACAGCTTGCCCAGTTACCCGAGCAATGCCCCACAGCCGACGCGCCATGGGGCTTGGCGCTGGGCCATTAGCTGTTTTTATGGCTTTGGCTGCCAGCCTTTACGTGCTGCTCATGCGAGCCGCCGCGGCTGCTACTGCCTTGCTGGTTCTTGTTGCTTTGCGAACCAGATTGCTCCTGCTGTTTATTGGAGCCGCTCTGTGCGCCGCCTTGTTGCTGGTTCTTGTGACTTTGCGAACCGGCCTGGGCGTGTTGCTGAGAGGTACCACCACGTGTGCTTCCTTGTTGTGTAGCCATCATAATCTCCTTGTGTGGATTGAATGTTAGCGTTACGAAAGGTAACGGCTTCATTGTGCAAGCCATGGAAGTGGCTAGCGAGCCAGCGGGTTCTGAAAAGTATGTAGGAGATTATGGTGACCGCCAGATCGGGCAGTCAGAGGTAAATGGCGACAAAACCGACGCCTATTCAGCAAAGAAAGCCAGCTTGTCCGCCTTGGCCAGCTTCTTCAGTCTCGCCTCGGCAATGGAAGCCGCCGAGCGGTCGGGATATGGCTTGCTGGCCAGGATTCTGAGAGGCGGGTTTGCCCGTGTATAGCGTGCGCCCTTGCCTTCCAGATGCGCTTTGTAACGCGCCTCAAGGTGATTGGTAATGCCGGCATAGTAAGAACCGCCCTTGCATTCCAGCAAGTAAAGATGCCAGCCTGATGGTGTGTTGTCGTCTCTCAGCATGCCTGTTTTTTCCGTGATCATGCGTTTCTGTAATAAAGGGCTTCGTGATGATGGCTACGCCAGACTGCGCATGCCGTGCATCAACGCCGCATGGTAAAGCAAAACCAGCTGCCGATGTTTACAGGGATTCGATCTGCGCGAGAGACTGGGCGGCCTGCTGACGCAATGCCTGCTGCGCTTCGGGCGACATCTTGTCCCAGTTGCGATACACCATGCCGAGGCGGTGATTACCGCGTAGCCGCGCTTCATGGCGGGCAAAAAAGTCCCAGTAAAGCGCATTGTAGGGGCAGGCACCCTCCCCGGTTTTGATGGATTTGCTGTAATGGCAGCCTTTGCAATGGTCACCCATGCGATCTATGTAGGCGGCGCTGGAGACATACGGTTTGGTGGCGAGCAGGCCACCATCGGCAAACTGACTCATGCCCAGGGTGTTGGGCGCTTCCACCCACTCAAAGGCATCAATGTAGATACCGAGATACCAGCGATGCAGGGCTTGCGGGTCGAGCCCGGCCAACAGCGCAAAATTGCCGATCACCATCAGCCGCTGAATATGGTGGGCATACGCATGCTGCAGGGATTGGCCGATGGCACTCGCCACACAGGCCATGCGGGTTTTTCCGGTCCAGAACCACTCGGGCAAAGGCCGGGTATGCCCCAGCGCATTAGCCTGGGTGTAGCCCGGCATTTGCGCCCAGTACACGCCGCGCACATATTCACGCCAACCCAGTATCTGCCGGATAAAGCCTTCTGCCGCTGCCAGCGGCACCTTGCCCTGGCGCCAGGCGTCTTCCGCGGCGGCCACCACCTCGCGTGGGTTCAGCATTTTCACATTGAGCGCAAACGATAGCAGCGAGTGAAACAGGCGCCAGCCGCGCGTGGATAGTGCATCCTGGTAATCGCCAAACAAAGGCAACCCATCGGCGATGAAGCTGTCCAGCTGGGCCAGCGCTTCTTCGCGCGATAGAGGCCAGCGGAAATCCGCCGCCTGGGGGTCCCCAAAATACGCCGTCCCGCTATCGACGATGGTCTGCCACAGCGCGCTATGGTCATGGCGGGGCCGCAGATCAGCAGGAACGGTCTGGTCAGCCGGCAGCGCTTTGCGGTTGTCGTGATCAAAATTCCACTGCCCGCCCACGGGCTGGTCATCCGCCGTCATCAATACCTGATGCTGACGGCGCTGGGCGCGGTAAAAATGCTCCATCAGCCATTGTTTGCGGCCTTTGAACTGCGCAGCGACGGCCTGGCGCGACGTGTAAAAATGCGCGCTATCCACCATGCTGACCGGCACCGGGCTGAGCCCGCCCCAGCGGGCAAGTTGGTCATCCAGCCGCCACTCATCCGGCGACTGATATTCCACGGCAGTGGCCTGGTAATGGGCAATCAGTGCTTCCAGGTTTGCGGTGAGGTGCTGGCGGTTGGACGGGTCATCGATGGCGATGTAGCGCACGCGGTGTCCGGCGGCTTTGAGTTCGCGGGCAAAATGACGCATGGCCGCGAAGATCGCGAGGATTTTTTGCGCATGGTGCAGCACATAGTCGGTCTCCTGGCGGATCTCCATCATCACATACACCACGTCGGGGCGCAGTTCATTAAACCAGGGATGCTGCAGATCAAGCTGATCGCCCAGGATCAGGCGCAGCGTCAGCGAGGCGTCTGCCGGAGGCCGAGAAGCGAATAGCGGCTGGCTCATGGCACCGGCCCCCATAGCGCGCGATAACGGCCATCGGCATCGTAATCCTGCGCCTGCTTATCCGGGTTAAAGCGCCTGCCCTGGCGCGGATCGGTGCCGCGCCCGCTCAGGTAAAGCCAGTTGCCCTGATTGCTGTAGACATCGTAATCCAGCAACTGTGCCTCGAACCATGCCGCCCCAGCGCCCCAATCGCAGCCCAGGTCATGCACCAGATAACTCGCCACATTCTGTCGCAAGCGGTTGGAGAGATAGCCCGTGGCTGCCAGTTCATGCATGCCGGCATCGATAAACGGCTGACCGGTTTCGCCACGACACCAGCGGGCAAAATTTTCCGCGTAATGCGATGGCGCCGGCGCATTGCCCAGGCCACCGGCGCGATACAGCTTGCGCCCATGCTTGAAATGCAGCCAGCGGAAGTGATCGCGCCACAGCAACTCAAACCACAACCAGTAAGTGCTTTCATTGGCCCCATGCTCGGCCTCAAACGCCTGAATACTCGCCCAGGCCTGACGGGCGGACAACGCGCCCGTTGCCAGCCAGGGCGACCACTTGCTGGAGTAATCCACGCCCATGAGGCCATTACGGGTGGTCTTGTAGGTATGCGGCAAACCACGCTGGCAATACCGCGCCAGATGCTGCAGGGCCGACCGCTCGCCGCCTGTGAAGCGCCCAGGCCCTGTTGGGAAAGCGGCGCGGGCATCGCTGAAGTAAGCGGGGCTGGCTGGCGCAGAATCGCCAGCGTTAGTCTTGATGCGATGCTCCGCGGAAAACGAATTTGGCTTGACCAGATTCAGCAGCGCATCTGGCGGCAAGGCCGGCAGGCTGACAACAGGTGGCAACGGCTGCGCCGCCTGAACATGCGCGCGCTCCAGCGCCTGGCGAAATGTGGTGAACGTATCCGGCACCGCACGCGGTTCAAACGGCAAATCCGCAGGCGCGACCAGACTGGACTGCCAGACGGTATGCACCTCCACGCCCGCCGCGCGCAATGCCTCCACCACCGCCTGCTCCTCAGGTGCGGCGATTTCCTCGCACACCAACAGCGGATTGCCCAGGGCACCCACCAGTTGCAGCAGCGTGGCAACCGTATCGCCCTCACACTGCAGCAGGCCGCTAGCGCGCTCATGCAACTCCCCCGCCAGCGCATGCGCCGCACTCGCCAGCCACGCTCTGCGCCTGTCGCTCATCCGAGCAAAGCCCCAGCGCGTCTGCGCCCCTTCCGCAGGGTCATGAACAAACACCGGCAACAGCCAGCCGCCCTGCTGCTCCGCATGCTGAATCGCTGCCGTCAGCGCAGGTTGATCATGCAGACGCAGATCACGGCGAAACCAGAAAATGACGCCTCGCGGCAATGGCTGGGGCCTCATGGCATTGAATACAAAAGAAATGAAGGAGAGTAAGGAGAGTCGTGCATAGGCTGGGCTGAAGGCTAAGGTAGTACAAGTCCGTATCTTACAAAACTCGCCACCTCTTGCTCCACGACTATGAGGATTGGGACCTCCTGCATCGAAAATGCGTGCACATACCGAGGATTCCCCACCCTCTTAAAACCCATTTGGTAAATGTATGTTTACTCCGGACGCGCCCCCATTATCGTGCGCTTATTCATGGCTTTGAAGACGCGGCGATTGAGTTTCCATGACACGGCCGCGAGCAAGACCTTCCATATTGGCTAAAGCAGCTTCAGGTCATGCTCACGGCCCCGCGCTTTAGCGGCGATAAGGATTGTCTGGTGCGCGGTCATAGCCATTGGCAACGCCGTCTCCATCACGGTCGTAAGGCCTTTCCGAACCATCACGATAATGTTGCCCATGGGCGTAACCATGGTCCGGGGTATTGCGATCGTAGCTGAGTGACAGGCAGCCGTTGAGCATCACACATAGCGCCAATGTCGCCATCAATATCATCGTTTTCATTTGATTCCTTTCCAAAAGGTATTCTGTTTATTTGCACTGGATCGTGTGCGCGTCAATTCAGCTCGGCGAGAAAATCCTCGGCGCCTTTATCAATGCCGGCCTTTGAAGCAGCGAGCGATCCCAAGGTGGCTTTAATGTTCATGGCATTCGGATATTCCTTGGTGACATAAGCCTTGAGCAATCGATTCGTCAGCGCCTCATAGACTTCCACCGAATAGCTCACCGAGCCCATCACCATGCCCTCTTTACCGCGCAAGCCCTGCACGATGTTGTAAGGCCCGCCGACCAGATCAAACCGAAGCACCGTGCTGACCACGGGAGTATTGGTTTCTGCGCCAGTCAGGGTCAGTTTGACGCGCAAGGTCCAGGGTTTCGGGTTGTCCGTCTGGCTGAAGCGGCGACTCAGCACATCGGTGAATTCGTGCTGCATGTATTTCGCCAGTTCGGTCTTGTCGCGCTCCGACATATCGCCAAACTGATGATCCGCTCCGTGATAAATCTCGACCGGTTCAACGATCACGCTGGAAAACTCTTTCCATGCCACCTGGGTTTTGTAGATATAGGGAACCTTGCCCGACACATCTTCAGCATTCGGCTGCAGGCGTGAGGAGGAGGAAAGGTCGCGATAGTTTTTGGGCGTGGTACTGGCACAACCGCTGACGCTTATGCATACAACCAGCAGGAAGGTGCCGGGGAGGATACGAAATGTGTTCATGCGCTTTTTCCTTGAATGAATAAATTGAAATTAATACTGTACGGTACGGTTTAGTATTATCAAGATTATCCGGAGTGTCAAGTTATATGTACAATACGGTTCACTTATAAGGATCGAATATGCGAGTTCGCACAGAAGCCCGACGAGATTTAATTATTGAAAAAGCCACCGCACTCTTTCGGGAAATGGGATTCGAGCGGGCTACTATGAGTGAGCTGGCGCAACGATGTGGGGGATCAAAAGCAACGCTTTACGGCTACTTTCCATCCAAAGAGGAGCTTTTTGTTGCGGTCGTCAAAGCTTCGTCCACCAGCCATCTCTCGGAAGCGGTGACCGCCCTGACGCAACGGGCTGAGCAGCAACCGATCAAAGACGCCCTGACGCAATTTGGCGAACGCATGCTGTATGTGCTGACCAACGATGAAGATGCTCTTGCGGTGTACCGCATGGTGGTCGCGGAAGCAGGACGTTCCGTGGTGGGGGATTTGTTCTACAGTGCAGGTCCGAATGAATGCATCCTCAGCCTGGCTGCGTTGTTCGCCGAGGCCATCGCGAACGGGCAATTACGCAACAATGATCCACATATCCTGGCAAAACAGTTTCTGGGACTAGTCACCGCCGAAACCGATGTGAGGCTGTATCAGCAGCACCCTGCCCCGGTGACGCTGGACGACATAAGGCGCATGGTGGAACGGGCGGTGGATATGTTTATTAACGGAGCAAAAGCTTAGATCAATTGATCGATGGTGCCCGGAGCCGGGGTCGTGATATGATTTATTACAACAGCTTATGTAAGTTATGCGTAATAAATGGGGAACTGTTATGGCTTTTATCAGCGAAACAAAAAGTGGGAAATGGCGTGCTGAGATATGCGTAAACTACAAGCGCAAGGTGAAAACGTTCCCCGCCAAGCATGAAGCTGATACATGGGCAGAGTTTAATGAACGCCAGCTTTCGGAGTCAAACAGCCTTCGCATTGAAATGACAAGGCGCCTACTAAAAGCCAGCAGCGCCCTGGACATTTTGAAATCTCGCGTTATAAATCCCAATGTGCCAGGCGTTTACATTTTGATGGAAAACGATATTGTCTGCTATGTCGGCAAGTCAACTAACATGCTGACTAGGCTTGCTTCCCACTCTACCAAGGGGCGGCGCTTTACCCATTTTATAACTATCCCTGAGCCTGACGTTTCAAAGCTCGACGAGCTTGAGCGCTATTACATTGAAATGCTTCAGCCGCTTGAGAACCGCGATATTATAAAGCCAATTATCAGGCGCTAGTAAGCGGCTCGGTCCGCCTTCAACTGCCTAATGCACTGATTTAGCAAGATCACTTTGTCGTCAGCTCGCTCGGCTTGAGCGAAAAGAAATCCGCTAAGTCGCCCTGAAAGCTCACCGGTTGTTCCTCCATCAGCTCCGCTGGTATCGGCGCCAGCTTCGGGCAATCTAATACCACTGGCCTGGTTACCGGAGGCAGCGTATGGGTCGCGCAGCTTGATAGTGCCAGCGGTAATGCCAGCAATAATAGTTTCGTAGCGTTTTGCATTGGCGATTGCCTCCTGTTTTGCCTTGATGCTGTTATCGCGGGCATCCTCGGCGCGTTTATTTTCAACGGCCCTATACATACCCTCAGTCTCGATTATTTTTTCGGTGTAGCGATTGGAGGCTTCGATATAGGCGTCTTTCCATTGGCCTTCGACCATCTGCCGGACTTCATCGCCGCGCCAGATCGCTACCCATACCAGTGAACCAGCCCAAACGATAATAATGCCCATGCCAGCGCATAGAGCAAGGTAAGGATTCCCGATAATCCATTTGATCATGCTTGGCTCCTGGCTTCTCTTTTTGCGCGCTGACGTTCCGCCTTGTGCGTCATCTTTTTGGAAAATTTCCCCGGCGTGCCATCAGCCCCGCCCGTTGGGCGCCGGGACCAATACTCATACCCCGGACCTTTTCCGCCTTTAACCGATCTGCTCATGCTGCCACCCTCAACGCCTTCTTGGCGCGTGCGTAATATTTCAGCCTGTCATCGTATCCATTCAGGCCACCATTGATCCGGCGCGTGATCTTTTCAAAGTCACCGGCATCGGCCGGCACGTTGAGCCCGCGGGACTTCCAGAACCAGCAAGCAGATCGGCATGCATCTTTCGGCTTCTCCAGCAGCTCTGGATATTTGATCAGGGTCAGCTCGTCTCCATAAAGGGCATTGCTGCATGCCTTGTAATTTGCGCGGCCAGTGATCTGGATCAAGCCCCGGCCCTTAAAGCGCTTCCCATCACCCGGCTCGGTGTTGCCAAGGCTAGCGCGGCCTTCGTATGCTTCGCCGCTGGCCAGCTCGCGGGTATATCTCAGTTCGCCGGACTCGTGGGCAATCTGGGCAAGGAATGCGGCTTGCTGCATCGGGGTCTTGATGTCGAATTCCACCATGGCGGAGTTGAGGGGTAGCAGGAATTCACTGAGGCGCGTGACGCCCAAAGGCATTATGCTGCGGGCTTGGTCGAAGGTGATCATTTGCCTGGGTCCTCCGCAGTAGGTTCAGTCTTTGACTTGAGCGCAACTGCGGCGCCGAACCCTGCCAACAAAATGCCGAAGCCGGTACCGTAGTTCACCGGGTCCCACGTCTGCCCTTTGTAGAGGGCGTATAGCGCATTGACCAGAAACACATTGACGGCCATGGCCCCATAGACGCGTGCGGGATCGTAAGTCGCACCATCAGCCCCGGTAAGGCAGTCGTGAATGACTTTTTTGACAAGGGCAATCATCGCTTTCCCCTTGCAGCGCTATCAGCATTTTGCTGATCCAGCTTTATTTCCAGACGCTCTACCGACTTTGCAATGGTCGAAACCTGCAGCTCGGTACGGAGCATGCGCTCGGGTAATTGCACAATAGCAACGGCCGCCGCTTTATCATCCTGGCGGCGCTCTTCCAGCAATGTCAGGCGGGTGTCCTGTTTTGCCAAAAAGAAAATAAAGCTCACTGTCTGGGTGAGTAGCACCACGAGGGTGCTCACGGGTATTTCCTTATTGATGCGCCAGTGCGTATCGCGTCTGTCCATGGGGCTATCCTTTTCCTGCACGTGATTCCCCTAAATCTCAATCGGTTGTAACAATGCCTCTTTACGCCCTGCGTCTAGCAGTCCGGCAGTTATCAATGCATCAATGCCTGCCGCTACTCGTGGGTCTTCAATGTCCACATAGGAAGCTGCTAGCATGCGGTCATACCAAAGCTTCACCGCTGGATTGCTCATGGCCGCAGTGGCAACGGCAAGCTGTTCTGCTTCGGTGAAACGGTCTAAATACTCAAGAGAGGTAAACTTGGTCTTGATGAACTTGCCTACCGTCAGCGCGGCTAGTTGTTTTGCCTCATCCTCTGGAATCTCAACAGCATCAGCTGGAAATCCTTCTACGTCAGAAGGCAGCACTCCATCGTCCAGGTAATACGTGTCGTTATCGGGTGTTTTGTAATATGGCATGGATAGTCCTAACGTAATTCGTACCAGGATGGGATAGTCATTGCTCCGGCAATGTTGACCACGTACGTTGCCCCAGGGGGAACAATGCCGACTAGGCCAAAGGTGCCGTTGAAAGACCCAACGGAGAATATGAATTGATCAACGATGACGCCGCCTACGGTCAAGGTTGCTTGCGCACCACCGGTGTCGGCAGCAGCAACGCCGACAACAATAGGTTTGCCTGTGCTGTTTGTGTATGTAGTACCTACAACACGAGTTGAACCTACGGTAAATGATTGCCAGGTTTGCCCAACACCAAGATATTTGTTTGCTGCCCACACGGGCGCTACACCTGAACCCTGTGCCGTTAACAGTTGGTCAACAGCTCCGGTTGTATCAAGCTTTGCAAGTGTTGCCGCCCCGGCAGCAAGTTTTAATGCAGTTACTGCCAGATCAACAATCTTTGCCGTTGTCACCGAGCCATCAGGAACTACGCTGGCTGCACTATCCCACGACGAACCATTCCACACATACATCCCCTGCCCGCTGCCGGTTTTGAAGTACAGGGCGCCGGTGATCAGCGGGTTGCCGTCATTGTCTACGGTGGGAGCGGTGGCCTTGGCGCCGAGGTAGCGATCATCAAAGCTATCGTATGAGGCGGCGGCGGCGGCAGCAGCGGCCAAAGCGCTGGCAGCACTTGCGGCCGCATCAATAGCGCTTTGGGCTGCGCCAGCTGGCTGAGCCTCAAGTTCATCAATTGTCAGGGTGGAAAGGGTGACGTTGCCGGATGCATCAAAGCACAGAACACGAAGCGCGCGGGATGGCGCATTTTCTGTAATTTGCTGCTCAGTAAGCGTATCAAGCGGCATTTTGATCGAACGCAGCGTATTCTGATTAAGTTGCTGCAAGATTTGAATTGTTCGGTCAAGGTCTTGGTCGAGAACATCGGCTCGAAATCCGCCATTTTGTTGATAATCGGTGTCTCTTGAAATTGGAAGGTCGCGAGCTCGCAACACAGTAGCGCCGCTGGCTGGCGGGGTGGAAAATGTTACGTCACCGCCCGCTTCATTACCGACCCCGCTGATCGTAAAGCCGCTTGTAACCTCGACGCCATTCACCATGACCAGCAAATCAGATGCATCAAAAATGGTGAAGTTGTACGGGAATACCGTGGTCACTCCGTTGGCTATGCTGCTGTTTACCGGCGTCTGTGCTGGCTGTGACATGGTGGCGCACCTCAATAACTAGGTTTCGAACGTCACCTCCGCAACGCCCGCTCTTGGACGCCAATCTTGCCTTGCATCGTCTGTCGGGTTCCCGACAATTTTGCCAATGCGCACCGGCTCGCCTTCCATTGCCCCAGCCCCTGAATCCAAATGATCGTCTGCATTCGTGGTGATGGCTGGGTTGAAGTCGCGCATTTGCTCCCAGACTTCCTCCAACACATCAACGTGCGCCCATAGGTAATTACCAGAAAGCGCAGGCTCAAAGGCCGCCAGAATTTTCCGGTTTTTGTTGCGCGTCTCGTGGATTTCCGTGATGCCGCATTGAATGTTGCGGGCCTTCATGGCGCCGCGCAGGATAGAGGCGTTATTCGTGCCCACCCCATTGCTTTCAATCACTACACGGGGGAGCTGCAATTCTTGGATGATGTCGCATATTTGCCAGACCTGGCCGCCGATGACACGGCCGGCATCATCGAATAGGGCAAGATCACCCTCAAGCGATACGGCCTTGTGCCAGTACATGCGCCCGGTATCGTCTTGCAACATCACGCTGAAAGAGGAAATATCAGAATTCAGCTTGCCAGATGACGGATCCCATTTTGCTGTAGCGCTGACAATCTGCACCTTGCCCAGCCACATGGTGATTTCACCATTTGCCTTGCGAATAAATGGTTTTGCATCATAGGGGGTTATGCCTTCTGGGTTCAGGCGAACCTGTGTCACCGGCTTGCTGTGCAGCTGATATTGGCTATCCCAAGCATTGATGGTACGCGTCTCACCGCGGCGTTTTTCAAGCTCATCTGCGCTGAATCTACCAGGCCAAGCTGGGCGAGCGTAGAAGTCAATTAGACACCCTAGCGTCTCGACAAATGTTATGGTGGTACCAGATAGGGAATAATCCAATCCTTCGCGCAATACCCTGGCACGCTTGCCGATGCCAGAGAACACAACCTCCGGAATAAATGGAAGGCGATAAACCCTAGCAGTTGCCGCCTCAATACGGTATTCATCCCCATACATGCGAATGGTCAAGCAATCAGCGCCCATAGCTTCGATCTCATCATAAAGGCTGTCGTGAGTGTGTGGCGTGCCAATATATAACTTTGATCCGCCAGGAACCAAAATATGCGTCTGTTCATCTAGTCGGCTACGCAACTTTTCCCGAGCCTCCGGGGTTTGGATGTTCCGCGGTACCTCCACATCATCGTTTTGGCACTCGTCCGCGCGCGCTGATGTTACGTTTGACAGGATGCCTTTGGCATACATGGAGGCATTGCGGGAATCATTGGAGCCATTCACCCACCACTGTTCAACAGTGCCCTGCCCTGGAGGCAGTAAATGCTTGGTCAACGGGTGATTGCGCAGCACATTCCGCGTATCGCGGCTGGTCTTGTATGCAGTAGGGTCAGCTTCGGATTGATGCAATATCCGAAAGGTGGGGTCTTTGTAGTAGCGCCAGGCGTTATAAATCGCCAGCAGCGTGGACTTGCCGAAACCACGGAAGCACCGTAAGACGGCGAGCTCGCCCTTGTTCTCTAGCCATACCAGCGCCTGCACGTGGATGTCGGGAACATCCCAGCGCATGCGCTTTGCCCACATCACGAAGAAAACGAGTAGCGATACTTTTTCCGCTTTGGGCTTTTGTTGGGCCTCATTTCCCAAGGGTTTTATCCATGAATTTCTTTTTCACGGCAGGGTCGGTGATGCGTCCCAGTAAGCGGGCAGCTTCTTTTTCAGATGCCGCGATCTGCTTATCAACATCGCCGTCATGATCTTCGCCGCCGCCCACGCCCTTCTCGAAGCGATCAACAAGCTCGGCGGTGCGCATGGCCAGCGCAATGGTGGCAACACCGTTTTTCTTGCTCCAGTAGCGGTCACCGCGCTCCTCTTTGCTCATGTCGTTGATAGGCAGGCCAGCCCCAGCCCATGCCTCGGGGTCGGCTTCTTCCAGGTAAACATCAATCAGCTTTTCCCCAAGGTCTTTCAGGCGCTGCAGTTGATCGGCTCGCATCGTTTACTCTCCTATTGCATTTGCCATGTCTGGGGCGCGTGCTGGCAATGTCTCGCCCGGTTCCCACCAATAGCGCTGCCCGTAGTCCTGATATGCCCGCTGGCGCATGCGCGACAAATAGCCGGGCGACAGGGATTCCTGTAGGTCTTGCAGCGCCAAATGATCAATGGCAGCCTTGGCATACCACAGATTGATGAATGGGGTGTTTTGCTTGGTGAAACGGACTATCTCGGCACCGGCATCTGTTTTCTCGCCACGGATAACCTCGCCCAAGTTGCCCAGGGTGATGTTGGCGTAATCGGCCGCCGTGCCCAGCACCGGCCCTGCAAAGCCTGCATAGTTTGGCTGGCCGCTTCGACTCTGCCCGCCGAGGCCGGTATAAATCAAGTCACCATAAATGCCGAGGCCGCCACCCTGCGCCATAGCCTTGCCCCAAAATTTTGGAGTTGTCATGTCGGCAGGGTCTTGGCCGCTGGCCAGTGATTTGAGTTGCACGGCCAGTGCGCCGAAGCCAATCAGCCCAACCATCAGCGAAACGGCATAGCCAATATTTCCGGTTTCGCCATTCATGGCCGATGCCCGGCGCATGTGACGATTTGCCATCGCCAGCGGAAAGGATTTGAACAGGGTGGCATGGCGGGCAAACTCCCCCCAGGCGGTGCCCTTTTGCAATGCGCCGCCCAGGCTGGCACGCGTGGTCAAGTCTGGCGTGGTAACGGCATATTCAGATTCGTCGATGATGAAGCCCAGCACGCGGGACACGGCCCTGTCGCGCAGCTCGCCAGGATTTCCCATGGATTCAAGTGCTGAATCAGGAATAGCGCGGATAGCATCCGGTGTCAGCATGCTGGAGCCGCGCCACTGCTCCGGCTTGGCCTGCGCCCACACGTTATAGATTTCAGGAGTAACGCCCTGGAATTCAAGCCGCGCCCTATCAGCTGCCTGCATGGTGTCCCATGTGTTGCCGTGTATCTTGCCCAAGGCGCCCATCATGCTGATCTGAAAGCCGCGCTTTAATGAATCGGTCCAGGCGTTGAGAAATTGCACCTTCATCGTGGCGCTGGCCAGCTTTGAAGTGATGCCATTGGACATATTTCCGTCTGCCCACCGCGTCATGTCGCTGATGATCGATTCTGATACCAGGCCGTTGACGTTGGCATATTGTTTGTAGTCGCTCCCGAATGACTTGATCACATTGCCCAGCGTGCGGAATATCGGCAGCTGCTGATAATGAGCGTTTGCCAGCAGTGTTGGTATATCCGTCACCGATGAAAGCAGCGTGCCCTGCAGCTTGGCCGCTACCGTGATGTTGCGAATGTCCTGATTAATCTGCGCCATGCTGGGATTGGCGGCCTGGTTATTCTCGCCGGACATGACCTTATACAGCGCATCCAGCTCGGCGAAGCCAGCCCCCACGGATGTTTGACGCCCGTCACTCTTGACCGCCATTTTTTGCAGCATGTCAAAGCCTGCGCGTGGGTTTGGGCCCATTTCCTCGATCACGCCGATATTCCGACCTATGCCAGTGACGTGGTTTTGCATGGCCTCGAATAGCGTGCCACGGCCGTACAGATCATTGTACTGCAGCCACGAATCGGCATCCTTGAAGTGCAATTGCCGTGACTGGCTGCCACGATTAGCAAAGGATGTGCCAAAAGTCTGCTTGCTGGGGTCTAGCTTATTCAGCCCGCCGGTGGCGATGGTTTGCCAGACGTTATCCAGCATACCCATAAATTCAGCATCACCCAGCGGATTGCCCGCATCGTCCACATAGCGGGAACGGTCCAGCAGCGGGGCAATGATCTCGCGCCACTTATCCATGCCATTGCGCAGCACCGTGGCCTGGTCATGGGTCTGTGGAATGTAGCCATAATCCAGTTTGCCTACATCACCACCGGCACGGTTGAAGCGCTGGCGCATGCTTTCGATGGTATCAAGCCAGGCCTTGGCCCCTTTCTTGGCGATCTCGCTGCCAGAGTCCCCGCCAAAAACCTCGCGCACGAAGTCAGCCGTTGCCTTTGGGTTGTCGGCCAGCCCAAAAAATCGCGGATCAGCTGCATTGATGGTATCCAGCAGCAGGCTGAAATTCTCACGCTGCACGCCCTTTATATAGGCGTCTGTCTGGTTGAGGATGCGCTCCACCGTGTTGGCGCCGGTGACGCCATTCAAGACGCCATCATTGAAGCGCTGTGACAGCTTCGCGCGTGCGGTGATATTGAGCGCCAGCCGGTTCGCCTTCAACTGAGCATCGGCCTGCAACTGCTTGGCGGCGGCATTTGCGGCGGCCGTGTATCGCTCGGTTTTGCTCATGCCTGCCCATGATTTGGGATCGTCGCGGGCAATCATCTGCATGTTGCCGAGTATGCGCTTTTCGATCCCGTCCGCTTCGCCTGGCTTAAGAGCGCGGCCGATGGCCTGCTCCACTGCGTTTATGCATTCTGCTCGCATTATTCAGTCCTCAAAAAACAAGTAACGGCGGCACTGAACGCCTGGGCGTCTGTGTTGGCCTGCTTCAATTCGCTATCAATCAGCGCAACGGCCTCGGCAGCTGACACTTCGGTGCCGTCGTCAAGCGTAATGCGCAGGTCTGGATTAGCGCGGGCGGCATCAATAGCGGCCTGCGTTTCGGGGGATGTGCCTTTGATTTCGGCAGGGGTGCCGGGCTCTGCCTTTGCGTTATCAGCGCCAAGCAAAGAGCGAATGCCGGTCACGATCTGATCGGCAATGCTTTGGTCTTGCGGGGGATTTTGGGTTAAAGCTTGGGTATCGGGCGCAGTTGCTGCACCCTGTTCAGGTGTTACTTGTTCGCTTGGCTGTCCTGTGCCAGCACGTTGCGGTTCAGGTTGTTGACGAACTCCTGGGCCATCTTGTCCGATACTGCCTTGAAGTCCGGCGTATTGGGAACGAGTGCCTTGGTAGACGGCTTCACTGATGTTACCGGCTTGGTATTCTGATTCGAGAGCATTTTTTAATACCTCCAATGTGGAATTTTGCTCCACTATAGGGAGCTGGTCAAGGCTGCTCAACGTGGAGCCACCCTTACCTTTGGTGTTATCAAATGCGTAAATGTTCACGCGCGGGTCATTGGCATACTTGGCGGCCAGCTCGCGCATGACGGCGGACGCGCCCTCATGGGTGGCGGCATGGGCATCCAGCGGAACGGTGCGGCCCATCCGCATGGCACGCGGCAACGCGCCTTGGGTCAATGCTTCAACCGGATCGCGATACACGTACGCAATATTGACGTCACGCCCAGAATCAAGCGCTTGCTCTATCTTCTTCATGGCTGACGCCAGGGTGTTCATATTGGTATCAAAAATAATATCCGCGGAATCCAGCAAGGCCGAGCCCTGAGCGTTTTTAAGACCGGTCGACTTTCCTGATCCAGTGCCGCCGGCAGTGAACAGCACCATAGGAGAGCGGCCTTCTGCTACCGGCTGCGCCAGCTTTTCCGCATACAGATCCTTTATGAACTGGCTGGCGGGCTCATGCACATCTGCCGACTTGGTGCGATCGGCGCGATATTCTGGCGACAACTCGCGGGCGAGGTCGGTGTTTAGGATGCGGCCGCCATTGCTATCAGGCAGCTTGTTGTATTGCTCAATGGCGGCGGTCCGGTCTTTGCTGATTATGGCCTGCATGTTGTCGCCGGCAAGCGTGCGGCTTGAGGTTCCAAGGGCACGGTTGACGCCTTCCGCGATCACGGCAGGATCGTATGGATTGCGTCCGTTCTCGTGCGTAATGATGGCGTCGGTCAACTTCTGCAGGCGATCACCTTCCCGCAAGTTGATTTTTTCACCTGGTTTCACATTCAAGGCACGTGAGACGGCCGCCACGTATGCGCCAGTATTGTTTTCCCCTGGCGGCGCCCAGCGGCTGATAATCGCCTCAACCGTATCAAGGCCATAGCGATCTTGGTATGTGAGAAGGTTGCGCCCCATAGCGCGAATGCCGGCCTCCGGTGTTTCGAAGGTGACAAACCGGCCATCATCGCCGGTCATGCCCTGCCAGCGCGTGCCGTTGGCTTCAATATTGCCTGGGTTATTGTTGCGCACACCGCGCGCGGCCTTGGTTGGCTTAATAAACGCAGCGTCCGCAATGTCGGTTTTGACGCTTACGGGCTCACCGGCAGCGAGCTGGTCTAGCACCTGCTCAATAGTCTGTGCATGGATAGCGGCTGACTTGCCATTGACCGGGGCGCCGGGAGCACTATCAACATTGATATGCTGACTGGCTTTTTCGGTCAGGGCCGCGTCCACCACTTCTGTTGGGATGTCAGCAGATCCACGGCCAATCCGTGAAGCGCCAAAGAATGCAGCACCAAGCACAGCATCAATCGTGATGGCGGTGGCATCGAAAGCTTTGTATTGTTGCGCCTGTTGGGCATAGCCATTGCGCTCAAGCAGTTGAGATGTGCCAGCACGCGACGCAATGCCCAGGCCAACATTGGCGCCAATGGACAAGGCAGCATCAGGCAATAATGCTTTCATGAAGTTTCCAGCCGGTAGCACGGCACCGATGCCCATCACGGCGGTGTCAATCGCAGCTTTTTTGGCAGCTGTTTCCGGGTCTATGCCTTCATTCACGGCAACGGCCTTGCTGGCGGTAAACTCTGGCGCACCGGCAGCCACTGCTCCACCAAATGGCCCGGCCACCACCGATCCCAGCACCGTGCGCGGAATGACATCAAAAAGAGGGTTCAGCACCTGGCCCGCTATGCCGACCTCATCCGCTTTGGGTGTCAGGCTTTTGATCTGCTCGGCATATTTGGTGCGGGCTTGCGTCTGCGTGGCTTTGAAGCTTTCAAGCGTTGGCACTTCACCGGCTGGCATCATCGGGTTACCGATACCAAAGCCCAGGGTGTCGCCGATCTTGACCACGCCCTTTGTCAGCCCCTGCTGTGCGGCAGTGCCGGCGCCGGTGAAAAAGCCTGGCTCTGGTGGTTTGTTGTCCAGCGTGATCCTGTCGCGCTGATTCTGTATTGCCGTGTCGTCGGCTAACCCATCAAGCCAGCTCATGGACGTGGACTTTCAGATGCTGTCGCGAATACCGGCTTACCTTCTTTAATTCTTTTTTTTGCATGATCTTCTGCTTTTTTAATAATAGATTCAGGAATTTTTTCCCCGTCCTTACTATTTAGCAAAATGTTAATTTCTGATTTTGAAAGCGTTGGTACCAATGTTGGGATATCCATTTCCTTCCCATTGATATTTACCCCAACAGAATATTCAGTCATAACACCGCCATCAGGCCTTTTAAGCACACCTAAAAACCCATTACCCTTTTGGCTTCCATCTGGCCTTGAGCCCCAATTGTTTGACCCATTAGAATTTACGATTACAGGCTTGCCGTCACGGCCTGGCACTGCCTTATTGCCATTCATCAGGTAATAGCTGCCGTCCTGCCCAGGCACCTGCATCAGCGGCAGATCGTTTAAATCCCCCACGCTGTAATCATTGGCTTTGGCAATTCCTTCCAGGGATGCGTTGATGCCGTCCTTGAATTTATCCTCCGGCATGCCATAGGGGCGGATGACGTTTTTCCCATTCCAATCCGTGATGCCGCCCGTTGCCAGATTGATCGCCACGCGCGCCACCTTTTCATCAGCGGCATTCTTGTCCTCATTGACGTGACGAACGCCCATCTCATTGGCCATGCCTGCATACATGGACTTGAACGCAATATAGGCCTGCTCGCGCTGCGGCGATCCATCCGGCAGCGCCGTACCAAGTTGCTGCTCGAATGCTGCGCGGAATGCATTCTCTGTCGGCATGATCACCGACTTGTCGGAAAGAATGCGGTCACCTTCCAGGATGGTTTGCGCGATGTCGCGGCCTTCGGTGCTTTTCAGCTGGCGATATTGCGCGAGCCCGGCAAGCATCAGGGCGGGTTTATCTGCTGCCACAGCACGCAGTGCCGAGGTGTAGCTTGCAGCATCAGGCGATCCAGCGGCAATCATGCCCAGCGTTGCCAGCTTGGTAGTGTTGTCGGATTTGGAAATGAGCTGTTTCAGCATGGCGGATTCTTGCGGCAGCCATGGGTTAAGACTGACTTCTTGGCCGTAACGCTTGCGCAAGGCGGACACCGTAGCAAAACGATCCTTAAGCTGCGCCGATATCTTGCCCATGCCGCCAGGCGTGCCCATGTCGGCCACATTCAGCGGCTCGACCGTCATGCCGGTGCGGTTCTGGTTGAAAATAAGGGGCTGCTCTTTCAGCAGCTTGGTGTTCTGGTCAACGGCAGATTGCAGGCGCTTCAGATTAGCCTGCGCACGCAGATCGCCACCATTTGCCGCCATGTCCTGCTGCTTCTGCTGCAAGTAGGCGTTTTGTTCTTCGATGGGCTTGCGCAGGAGCGATTGAACCTCGCGCTCATCGTTGACGCGCTCCTTGAAATCTTTCTCGTATGGCGTGCCCTTGATGGTTTCCGACCACTGCAACCATTGATCAGCGGTAGCGGGTACCGTGCTCGATACCTGCTTGTCGATTTCCTCCAGCGCCTTCTGCGCCTTCGCTTCGCGCTTATCTGCCAAGTGCTGGGCCCGCGTGTCCAATTGCTCAATGCGGCCGTCGATAGACTTGATCAGTGAGGTGCGTCGCTCCGGGTCCAGCTTGTCGGCATAGAATCCGTCTTGCTTTGTCAGCTCGCCCTTGAGGCGGTCCAAGCCGTCGCGGTTGTCGCTGTAGGTGTTCTGCAGGAGCTGTGCCTGGTTGTACCAGTTGCGGTCCTTGAAATCCTGGAGCGACTTGCTGATTTTGTCCTCGGGCATGCCAGCCTGCTGGGCGATGATGCGCAGGCCATCAGCCTGCTGGTTCAGCCCTTCAACATCAGCTCCCGGCATGCCTGCCAGTTTGCCGATCTTATCCAGGCCAGCCGCGAACTGGCTTTCATAGTCAGCACTTTTTGCTTTCTCGGTTGCGCGTTGCACAGAGACCTGGGCGCCAAAGGTGGCACGCTTGAGCCCGCGCTGGAAATTCTCAGTAAGCACCGGGTCGCCGTTTGGCACCTCATACTTTGGCGCCTTGCTCACGACCTCATCAAATGTCTTGATAGCATCGGTGTATGGAATCTCGCCGCGCGTTACCTTGTCGGCAATGTCGGCCGAGGATTCTTTGAGGTATAGCTCATGATCAAGCAGCGCGTTGGCGGTCTTGGCCTTTGCCAGCTCGTCATCAAGGCTTTTTTGTTTCTGCGCTGCTCGGGCATCAAGCACCAATGCATTTGTGGCAATGGTATTGCCAACATCGCCGAGCCTGTTCAGCGACTGCCCTACGGCACCAGCACCCTGCACTTGGGCGCCGCCAGTGACTGGTTGCTGCACATCAAAGCCAAAATTTCCGGTAGGTATTTTCATCAGTACCCCCGATTTAAAACGATGCCGGGCGATGCATTGCCGGTTTGTGCCGCTGTTTTCCAGCCAGACGAGGCCTGATATCCACTCGCCAATGCACTGGTTGCATTGATGTAAGAGGAAGTCTTAGCATTGCTGCCCGAGATATCGTAAGCATCCGCCTGGGCATTCATGCGATTGGCCCGGTTGCTGCCGTTGAGAATGGCCGTAAGCGCATCCTCCTCGACGTTTGCCGCGATACTCTGGTTGATAATGGTAGAGGTGCCATCATTGACATCCACCCCGCTGGCAGCCAAGGACGTGCGGGCCTGGGCCATCTGCTGGCGCCCTGCCTTGCGTATCTTTTCGGCTTGGACTTGTGCCGCGCCTTTCTCAGCCTGTGCATCAGCACGCGCCTGGTCGGCTTGGTAGCTTGCTTGCGCGGCCTGCTGGTTGCCTGCGTTTATGCTGCCAAGCACCGATAGTGCTGTTGAGCCAGCCAATAAATAAGGAACTGCTGCGACGCCCATTTTTTAACCTCCAAAGTCCACAAGGGAGCCGACTACGCGCCCCCCAAGTTTCTGGTAAAGCTTCAGTGTCCGGTCCTGCTTGATCCCGGAGCTGATGCCCATTTGAATAACCTCCGCGCCTTGCAGCTTTGCCCACTCGACATAGGCCTTGATAAGCATGGCTCCCGACCTGCCACGGCGATGCTCTGGCAGGACATAAATGCAGTAATCCATGGCGACTTTGGCCGTACTGAACCAGTGATCAAACACCACACCAAGGACGCCACCGATCACTTGGCCGGACTTCTCCAGCACCAGCACGCATTCATCGTTGCGCATGAGGGTGGCAATCATCACAGATAGCTTGTAGGCCGAGAAAGGCAGCTGCTGATATTGGGATTCGGCGTGATACAGCTTGCCCAGGCGGCACAGCGTTGGGATGTCGGAGCCGAGGGCTTTGCGGACTCTAATCATTGACGGTCACGTCCCTGAAAACGGCCAGCACGTGCATGGGCAACGGATCAGGCTGTGTAATCTCAATTTCTGCGCCATTCTTGAGCCAGCCAAGGCTTCCCACCTCAACATCGCCGGTGTATGGCAACAATGGCTGATCAATCAGCAGATCGTTATAGTTGCGGAATGGGACGGTCTGCCCATCGACATCAAGGCCAATAGTGTCCAGCACGCGGATAACAATGCGGCCGGTGCGCGTTTGCTTGCCTTGATTGGTACCGGTTGAGCCGGATACCAATGGCGGCAGCATCTTGATTTTTGGCGTGTACTTGAGGCCGATGGTGACCGAATGCGCTGGGCGGATAATGTCGATCTGTCCGCCCGAAACAGTAAAGGTGCCAGCCACAAGACCATCAGCCAGCACGACAACGTCCTTGCCTTCAAGGTGATCAAGGCCAGTCCAGATAGCAGCGCCTGGGCCAGAGGTGCCAATAATGGCACTATCCATTTTGATATCCGGCTGCATGCGCTCAACGTAGCGCTTGACTGTGCCATTGATGGTGCGCTTGACGATCACCCAGGTTTCTTCGCCGCCAGATACCGGGATGGTGCAAACGCTCTCAAATTCGCCATCGGTGATATGTCGAGCCCATCCGCTGACCGCTTCTGCCTTGTCCACGGTCAAAGATGCCATCTGACCATTGGCGAGAATGACCCATATCAGCGAATCAGGGCTGCGCTTATAGGACATTTCTATGATGCCAATAATCGCAATATGCTCGGCGGTTTTGCTCACCTCTGTGGCGTCAAAGCCATCCACATCGAATTTGTAGGAAGTGGCCAGCAGCATCTTGCCGGAGCCATGCACGAAATACAGCTCATTGCCTACGCGCAAAGGGCGAACCGAGCTGCATCCTTCCTCAGATTGACCACTGATCTGGATACTGGTCGGGGTGATTGGCTTTTCTACGCCGCCGGTAATGCTGAATTCGCCGCCCGGCGAAAGCGCTAGCATTCTGCGAACCTTTGCCAGGTGGAAAATCTGATCGCGTGATTCCGCGATGCGGAACAGAAAACCGTGATCATCGTCAGTGCCCAGCAGGAAATTCAAATACTCGCCGGTAACGCTAGCGGCGGCAGACTCAGGGCGGCCAGGGGAGCCCGCAAGGATCAGGCGCTGTTCAAAGAATGTGCCGGTGCGCGGATAGCCTCGATCATCCGGCCCCCATATAGAATCGTTCAACGTCCAGGACAATGCGGCGGCGGCCGTGGTGCTGCTTAATACCACCTTGATGGTGCCGGTGACGACAGTTGAGCTACTGAAGGCGGTAATCTGCACCACGCCCTTGTTGATCTTGACTACCTTGCCAACATCAGCAGCACGCCATCCAGCCGCTGTAAGCGTAAGGGTAATGTCGGCGCCCACCGGGTCTTTGATTGAAGGGGTGCAGATAGTCACAGGACTACCATCAAGCGTCCATGTGCCGGAAGCAAGAGAAGTGCTTGGGAATACGCTGGTAATCGTGACCGTTGCGGATGTGGCAGAGCCAACTGCGGTAATCTTGGCAACGCCAGTGCTGAATACAATCTCGCGGCCAACATCGGCAGCAAGCCAATAGCCAGAGGCAAGTGTAGCGGTGCGGCCAGTCCCAACGGTAGCAGCTGACAACGTGAGCGCAATGGCAGGCTTCACGCCCACCTCATCGAAGGGTTGCAGCTCGAAGGGGGTATCTTCAATACGCCAGTCAGCATTACCAAAGCGGCGCAGGCGCTGCACAGGATAGCTTTCATGCATCAAAAACATGGTGTCAGCGCTTTGCACAAAGGTTACTTGGCGCAATACAGCCTCAGGGTATGGTGTCGCTATTTCGTAGGCAACGCTCGGGGATGCTTCAACCTGGCCGCCGTTGGCATACACGCGCATGTAGAAGTCGCCGAATTCCAGCACATACGCCTGACTGCGGTTATAGATGAACGGGAAAAGCACGGCCAGCTTGTTGGCGTTCTTGGTTGCCTTAACGAACAGAGAGCCGCCACGGTCCTTTGCCCCGCCCTGAATCACCGGGTGACAGTTTTCCAGCTCGCGCGCGGCGTTGTTCCATCGGGCAATGTCTATGCGGCCGCCCAGGCGCTGGGATAACTCGCCCGCTGTGAAATTGGTCTGGACGGTTTGAATCTTTGGCATGCCAGCCCCTAGCGGTATCGAGCGTTAAGAATCTGGAAATCGCCGAAGGTCTCGGGCGGGTCCTCTAAACCATCCACTGAGCGGGCCTCTTTCAGCACCGCATTCAGATCGGCCATGCATAGCTGCTCTTTCGATGTGGATTGTGTGACGGGGTAGGCAAAGATGGCCTTCATGGCCAGGCCCATGGCATGGATAAAAGACGCATCCCATGTGGCTTCAACATCATTGCGGAATACATAGCGCAGCTTGAGCACATCAAAGTCGGCCAATATCATGCGCGACTCGTTGCGGTACTCCTGCGGCCCTTCCAGATCATCGCCTACCTGCAAGATGCGGATTAGGTCGGTCGGAAGGGTGAACTGATAAGAAAAACCAAACGCCGGGGGTGTGGCGTCTGGTGAAAGAATCACGCGTTTTACCGCGCAATTCCAGGGGTGTTTGCGCAACATCCAATCACGAACAGATCCATATAGATTTTTGGCGAGCAGCGCATTGTCTGTGTTCTCGTCAAAGTCGCTGATCGTCTTGCCACCAAGGGCAAGGAATGCAGCGTTACAGATGGTGATCGCGGATGTTGTCATGTAGAGAAACGGGAGGGTTGCCCCTCCCTATCCAGGTTAAAAGCCGGTGATGTATTCCAGGTTGAGGCAGAACTGCTGGTTTGCTGTGTTGGTGGCACCCGCAAAGGTGCCGTACACAATCACATCAACCGGAGTCACATAGCCCACACCTGCACCAACCAAGGCGCCGCCATTAACATCCTTGACGCCAGCAGCGGTGAGGTTCACACCAACGGCCAAGCCGTCAGCATCAATAACCGTGCCATCGGAAGCATTTTTCAGGCCGATGTCGAGAGTGGAAGAAGCGGCGCCAGCAGCGGCGGAAAGCTTGCCGGTGGGCAGGATGCGCGAACCGGCTGGGATAACGCCGAAATCCACGGTTTGACCAACGGCCTGGGCTGCATACGCGGCTGGCGTTTGGGCAAAGAAGCTTTTGACGGCGTTGCCAATATCGTTTGGGCTGGTCTTAACGCGGGGTACTGCTACCGCACCGGCCTGTTGCACTGAGGTAATAGACATGATTTAAGTCTCCTAAATTATGGGGGTCAGAACTGGCCCCGTATTGCTACGGAGCCGGGCCGGTTAGTAGGTGAAATCTACGATGACAACCTTTTTGTCATCCTGGCGAGCGGCACCCAGGGACAGCATGGCGTAGGTTTCGGTAGGGTTGCCGCGCTTGGACTTGTTCACATCCACGTCGACCACGGTGTCAATGCCGGTGCCGTACTGAATGCCGGACTTGGCCCAGGCAACGGTGCGCTTGGTATTGGCTACGGGGATGTCCAGTTTTTCGTATGGAATCCAGGTAAAGCCCATCCAGTTCTTCATCACTTGACCGGATTGCA
This sequence comes from Methylovorus sp., assembly GCA_035565335.1. Taxonomy (GTDB): domain Bacteria; phylum Pseudomonadota; class Gammaproteobacteria; order Burkholderiales; family Methylophilaceae; genus Methylovorus. The sequence goes on along the minus strand of DATMSO010000087.1, from coordinate 14,856 downwards.
GCATTTGCTGGGCCATAAAGTCAGCGCTGGTCAGGGTGGTGTCACTGAAAATGGTGCGCACCATGTCGGAGTTATAAAGGATGTAGAGCTCTTCGCCGTTCATCGAATCACACTCGTTTGCGCGGAACAGGCTGTTAGCTTGGATCAGCTTGGCCTTGGTGAAAGCAGTGGCGCCAGCGGTGATGATCTGGCTGGATGGAACAGCAATACCACTCAAGGCGCCGCCTTCAGAGGTGCGTTGCATGACGCTATCCACCATGGCGCGATAGATCACCTGGTCTTTCTTGCGGTTTGCGGCACCCTTCAAGAGCTCAACGTACTTGTAGGTAGGGTCTGCGACGAGCTTGGCCACATCGAAGCGATCAACCGGCACCATGACATCGTAATCAGCCATGTAAGCGATACGGGTAGCGTGATCCACATTGGTGGGGGTCTTATCTTGATAACGGCCAGTGACTTCGGACATTTCCACGATGCCCACGTTGTTAATCGTGAAGCTGGAGCCTTGTATACTGCCGCGATCAGTTACTGCACCCTGCAAGCGGGATTCGGTTTGTGCCAGCGCAGCAATGAAGGTGTCAGAAAACTGCGTTTTGAATGCAGTGGTGATGGTTGGTGAGGTTGAGCCCACAGCCAGCAGGGAAATGCCTGCCATAGCGTCGTGAGGCATCAAGCCAAATTGTGCCAAAGCGATGATGGCAACCAGCGAAGCCAGTGCCCATGCATTAGACCGGATATAGTGTTTCATTTTTGAATCTCCTGAAAAGTGGTTGAAATTCGCCTTTCAGGGTGTCCGTCGAAACGGGCCTGTAAATCACCGGAATTGCATCGGCTACCATGCATCCTGCGAGCTGTATTCGGGTGTCCGCGCGCCACTGCGGGCCGTGTATTGCTCGCAATGGTTACTTAGGTGAGGTGTCGGATTCCCGACAATTTGGAAAGGTAAGAGGTGGGGATGACTGAAAGGCGGATGAGACCTCGCACAGCCTTGCGGTCTGTGCCATCCCCATAAGGCGGGTTATGCGGTTTCGGGGTGGGTACGCTTACGCCAGGCAGTGGCTTGCTGCAATGCTTTGCCGTGATCCGGGTGCTTGCCGTCCAAGTAGGCTTCGGACTTGATCAGCGCCTGATAATCCGTTTCGGTGGCAATGTTTGCGCCACCTGCTGGGGCAGTGTCATTAGGTGGCGTAGGCTGGCGCATTTCCTTATCCAGCGACGCCATGAGGCGGATGAACACAGGGTTATTGCCGAGGCCTGCTTTCTCCACATCATCGAATGTCAGCCCTTCCTTGCTGGCAAGCGCAACAGATGCGCGGTATGAAGCTGCAACATTCTCTTGGCGCTCCTTTGGATCCTTCCACAGCTCGCCCAATGCTGCTGTAGCAGACTCCACGGTGTTGGCCGCGCCGCCCTCAAGCAGTTGAGGCGCAATTTTGAAATATTGCCCCAACACATAATCGGCTTGCTTCTGGGTGAGCGCTACCTCATGGGCGCCCTTGAGGAAGTCCTGCAGCAATGGATCATCCTTGCTGAACACGTCCGCGTATTCCTCGGGCGGTGTCACTGTGTAATCGTCAGCCGATGCGGGCGGAAGATCGCCACTGCCCAGCTTGGTCTCAAGGTGCTTGTACGCCTCGGCAAGCTTAAGGCTGGAGGCTTCAACATCAAGTGTGCCGTCCTCTTTCTTGACCTGGTATTTTTCTGGGATGGCTGGCTTATTCTCGCCACCTGCAAGCGCCGACTTATCAGCCTCGGCCTTTGCCTGATCTGCTGCGGCGGATTGCTGAGATTGGTCAGCCTGCTGCTGGTTTTGGTCTGCGGCCTGGTCGTTGGTTACTGCACCGCCAGCGCCTGCTTGCTCGTCGCCACCTGCTGCCTGCTCCATCAGTCTACGTTTCATCAGTTTGTTGAACATTGTCATTCACTCCATTGGCTTGATTGATACGAAGCAGGATATGGTCCACAACCGCGTTGCATCCTGCGTTGTAGGCTGTCTGGCGGTCTGCTTCATGGCCGCCTTTTACAAAGGGGTTGCGGTGAAAACGCACAACCAAATCGTCGAGTATTTTCTGGCCCGAGTTGGTGTTCTCGAACACAGATTTATAGTCTGCTGGGACTGCCTGGCCATCTGCCATAATTTAACCTTTCATCAGTGTAAGGTTGACTGCCAACCCCGAAGGGCTGGCGATCTACCCGGCCCCTCCTCAAGGGCCTAGCAGCAAGTTATTCAGGCTTGCCGCCTTTTCGGGCCTGGCTTACCGAAGGCCAGACACCTGCCCTTGCGGGCGGGCTCTTCTAGTACCAAAGTCCTATTGCAATAAAATATCGGCCTTGCGATACTTCACTAAACGGCAACAAAGCCGTCATAACTACATGAGTCAGGAAACGGGTAATCACCATGTCTAAAACAGTTTTGCTGTTGATGCTAGTCGTGCTTGTCGGCGGCCTTTTAATCTTTGGGCGTTATTCAAAAACAGCTAAAGAACCCATCGAAGACCACGAGAAAGCCTGGTAATTAAGTAAGCTTGTAAAGCTCTGGGTTGCCAATATCAATTGTGGCTGCCCCCGCAGAGGCGGCAACCTTGATGGCAACAAAGAACTCAAGCGAAGTAATTGGCACATCAAGCAATCTTGGAGGTGTTAAGCGTTTTCCTGAGCCTGATTTTTGAGGGTAGGTAATCGTTGGCTCTTCGGTTGTGTTTGGCTCAAACATTCCGTACATCTGGGCAGTGCCGTTAATTCTGTTGGTTGCGGCCAAGCGATTAAGGCCTACATTCCCAAAGCATTGGAACTCGAACCCTGACTGGATAACGTCGCCTTGCTGAACAAGCGCGGCAAGCCCTGTCGTGTTGGTAGTTTTAAGGTAGATCACACTGGCTATCCCGCCAGCGTTTGTAATCACAAGCCTGCACATATTTGGCGCAAATTGAGAAGCAACTACAGCCGCACTTCCCGATGCCACCTGTATATTCCACCCTGCAGGGATAACGCCAGAGATGGAGCCTGACCCCGGTGTAGATGTCCCGCCCGTAGTTCCCCAAACATCCTGTACTAAATTAACGCCCTTTGTTTTGTACCTTGTGAGGTTCACTTTCTTAGCAATGTTGTTGAACATTGCATAGCCAGATACCTGCGCACCAGACGATGTGAAATGAATGCCGTCATCAGAGCGCAGAAGATTGGGAAGAGCGTCCAAAGCTGCGGATGATGGGTCAACCATTACACTGTAAGTGTCATTCCATATCACATTGCTGTACTTCTTGCACATTGACTGCAAGCCAGCATTGATAAGTGGGATCAGGTAAGCGCGCACCTTTGCGCCAGTTGAACCTGATTGGTAAATTGGATTGATTGAGCAGATGACAATAATTTTCTTGGAAGCAAGTCCAAGGATTATTTGCTCCATTACTGCGATGATCGTTTGCACTGCATCATTATTGGAAAGGGTGGAATTTAAGTTATTAATCCCCCCTCTTACTATCGCGCATTCATTTGTATCCGCTGCAGCCAGTGGAACTTGAACCGCCAATATTTCCTCCAGCGTCCGCCCGCCGATGGCATAGCAATTGACAATATCAAAGCCAGTCAGTCCATACGCCATAGCAAGATCGTTATACCAAGCAATCTCAGAATTTGAGTATGTCCCTGATGTAAGAACGCCGTTTGATTGCGGCAACCCATAAGCCATTAGCGAATCGCCCAAGACTGACGCGGAAGACAGCGCCGATATCATGCCGCTGCTGCTTGGCTTTGGTATCTCGCCTACGACATAACCGCCTGGACCTAAAGAAACTGGATACATGATTTAAGCCACCATAAGTTGTTTAGCTGCTTGGGTTCCGACCTCTTGCTGCATGGCCGCTGCCTGTTCTTGCTCCGCTGCCTGCTGCTTGGCCTCTTGTGAGCGTTGGCGGATATCACCCACCGCCTCGGGCTTGCGCATGATCTTGGTGGGCGCGCCAAGTGCATCAGCTGCCACGGTCAGCGCCTGATCGTCGTCCAGGTTGTCGAACACGGAAACATCCCCGCCACGGGCCTGTGCGATCTGCCCGGCCAAGCCATAAACCTGTTGAATAGCGCTGACATCTTCCATCTTCTGGGCACGTGCCAGCGGGCTGATGTAGCGCACGGAGAAGTTGCGGCCTTTGATGGAGTCGGGGGCTGGGCCAAACACGCCGGCACGGTATGCAATGCCAAAGCAACGGGTGAGCATGGCGGTCAGGTATTCGGCCTGCAGGCGGCCATAGAGCGGGCCCATCAGCTGGCGAATCATGCCGACGCGAACATGCACCTCAGTGGCCGTCATGTCCGGTCCATCCTGTGGCTGCAACTGGTCAGCCATCAGCAGCTTGCGAATGGATGCCTCAAGGCGTTCTTGCGACATAAACCCAACATTGAAATCAACGCCGGAGGTGAGAGGCTTAATGCTGTCGGTGCTGTTGGCGATGATGACCTTGCGCGGCCCCACCTTCACGGTCTTGGGATTCAGCACGCCGTCATCGGTGGCGATCCACATGCCGGACAATGACAGGTCCAGGCTGGCCAATTCCATGCCCTTGATCTCATTGAGCGTCTTCAGGTCTGGCAATGCTTCGGACATCGGGCCGATGCCGTAGGCGGTGCCAAGCAATGTCATCCAGCGCGGCACAATAACGGGTAATTCGTGGTAACCGCTCTCCAGCACCATCTTGCAAGTCTTGACCTCGAAAACCTCATGCGCGATAGGCATGTTCTTGGGCAAGCGTGCGTTTTCCATGAACATACGGCGCGGGTAGATAGCCAGGCACATGGTAATAATGTCGTCGTACTTCTGCGCTTGGTATGCCTCTTGCACCTCTTGGCTCATGTTCTTCAAGCCATAGGCGTTGACGGCCTGCTCGATGGTGTATTTGAATTCGCGAAATACCGTATCAACTGGCGCACCTGGGCGGCTTGATGCGACATAGCACTCAGCAATAGGCCACTGCTCGAAGTTGAACCCGCCGCCTTCTGCCTCATCGATGTGCATCACGAACCAGCCAGCATCCACCAGATCAAGCTGGCACTCGTAACCCACACTGTCAAAGTTGCCCATGTGGATGTTTTCCCACAGCAGGCGGGCGGAATCACTGAGCCAGCGCTTCTCATCAGCGGCTTCGTTGCCCATGTCCAGTTCGAACCATTGGGAGTTTGCGGGAGTCATGCCACCCATCACGGAGCTAGCGAGAACGCGGGCGGAGTCTGTGCCGATGCTGGATAGCAGGCGGGCTTGTTTGTTCTTGGCTGTGCTGGGGTCGTAGCTGTCACCGTTGAGGCCATTGCCGCGCAATGGGTGACTGTGGTTGAAGCAGTCCTTCCAGATGATCTCCATCGGCAGGCGGATGGACTTCAACCGGCCAAGGCGGCGTTTCAACTGTTCGGCTTGATTCATCCCGTCCATTTACGCCCCGAGCTGAGTTTTGCCCGTGGCAAGCACGGACGAGGTTTGTGCATCTGAGGTTGAGACGTTGCCGCCGCTGGCAAGCAAGCTGCTAGTGCGGGCGTTTTTCTTCTTAGCGGCAATCTCCGCATTGGCTTTCTGCTGGGCAGCGGCATCAATGGCAGCCTGATCGGCTACAGGATCGGTTTTAACCACCTCTGGCTGTTTGGTTTCACCGCCAGTAATCGCTTTGAAAATGCCGCCCATGATGGTTAAGCGCTCGCAGGGATTACCCAGCCGTCTGCTGACAGCACAGGCTGAGTGAGTTTCTTGGGGTCGATTTCATGGGCACGCAGCTTGCCGTAATCAACGGCCTTGGCCTTCTTGGCCGGTGCTGGGCTGGCCGCTTCGGTTACCACTGGTGCAGAGACTTCCTCGGTTACCTGATCGGCATCTGCACCAGCATCCACGGTGTCGGCATCCGCAACGCTCTCCGTGTTGGTGGTGTCGGCTACCTGCTCAATCACCTCGGCCTTGATCGGCTCGCCTGGGGTTTGTACGGGCTTCGTGTTGCGTGTCATGGTCTCGCTCTCCGTGTTGGTGGTGGTGCATTCACAGAGGCGAGAATAATCACACTAGCCTGTCGGGTTCCCGACAGTTTGCGTACACAATCGCGGATACAGCATCACGCTCCCAACCATGGGCACAGCATCGGTGGACTTGCCCGTGATCTCGTGCCACAGCATTAGCAGGCGCTGTCCCTCGTCGTGCTTGGGCTCAGCGTTCAGGTTTTTCCAGCCGATGACCGTAGTGCGCGGAACGTCGATGTGCTGGGATATGGCGACCATCGAAGCGCCCATCCCGTTGATGTCGGCAATGACGCGGAACCAATCCACCCGCACCCTGGATTGTCTTTTGAATTTAAAACTCATCGTCAAACCCCCTTATTTCGCGGATGTCCTGACACAACCGAACCACAACGCGACCGCCTGCAACCGTGTCCGAATGCACGAGCGGATGGCAACGAAAACGCCTGTCATCCACCCCCAGCGCCTGGGCAATCCCGTCGCGGCAGTTTTTGAAACTGGCAATCAGGTTGTCATCGTCACGGCTGCGGCGGTCCGGCGGGTAAAACGTGATGAACGCGTGAATTGGCCCAGCCCATTCAACAGCGGCCTTGGCCTCTTTTGTCGCATAAAACCCCAGCTCTCTGTACGCCTTGGCCGCTTTGGATTTTTGCGCCCAATGCACTCGGGCGTTCGGAGAAAGGCGCCTGTCAGGCCATGGGCAGATGATCTCGATCGCCATGGTTAAACACTCCCGAGCGGCGTAGCCATGCGGGCGCCGATGTAGTTTTTTCTCAGCGGTGCGCGAACGTGGCGCTCACGGATTACCCGGGCATTTGGCACCGTCGACGGCCGGCCATTGGACAGATCCCCGGGCATGACGTAATACCCGATTTTGTCCACGGCAAAGCGTTCAAGCCTGCCCTGTTTCACCAACTCCGAAAGGCGTGAATGCACGTATTGCGAACTCATGGCCACGTGGTTGGCAATGTCGCGCACGGTGTGGGCAAAGTGCCCATCGATGCAGTCGATGATTTTCTGTTTTGTCGCGTCACTGCGCTGTTTGTGGGCTTCTCTGGCGTTCACTTGGCTGCCTCCTGCGGCGGTAATGGTTCGAAAAATTCACAGTCATCGTCTGGCAGCGCATAGAACGCGCCCCAGGCCTGCCCTGTTGCAGCTGGACGAACAAAACGCCCACAGCTCTCGCGGTAGGCGCAATGGATTCCCTCGCACTTGGCGACGTCTTGGCGTGGCGTCATTTCGGCACCTTCGCGTGGTTCGTGGATGGGGTGATCTCGTGCTTGGTGGGTGGCAAGCGAAAGCCTGGCGTTTGCACAGCGTGCCCGGCCTCGCTGACAGCGCGAAACTCGATTCCAGGGCCGAACACCTTGCGGAAATCGCGGATGACTTTCAGCGCCTGCTTTTCGGCGTCCGTCATGGGGGCAAATGCGCGCGCGACCTGGGTGCTCATGCTGAAATCTCGTAGTACGGCAATGGCCTGGTGATCACAGACCGTGTTGTTGGTTTTTCCACTGGCTCACGCATCGCAACCAACACGCGATTAAGCTCCTTGTGCGGCCTGATGATGCTGCCGTTACGGTATCGCTTGGTGGAAATAACCCCGATCATGTTCATATCACCCGCATAGTTTCTAACTGGAAGATCGGGCCTGTAGCACTCGACTGAAACAAGGGTTCGCCACTGTCCACGCCGTCCCGTCAGTGGGTTGATGTGGTCCCGCTCAAACCTGCACCAAATCATGAAAAGTCCAGGTCTCATGCCGTCTTCCTCCACCCCAGCCGCTCCCGAGTTTCCAGGTACAGCTCCCGGTTGCTCTGGATCTGTTCGTCGGTTCTCCGTGGCGGTGGCAGCTTCACCGAGAAATCACTCAGGCGCCGGTAGGTCAGGCACATCGCCTTGAACACGTCTAGGCTTGGCGGGTAGTCGTACAGGCCCAGCAGCCCGTGTTTGATCTGGTCGGCGGTCAGCCCGTTGATTCCTGCAGCCCAAGTCTGGATTGCCGATTCAATCCCAGCGTCACGCGGTCCGCTATCGGTCTCGATGGTCTTGCCTGTGCGGAATTTATCCAGGAACTGGTTCCCGAAACGGCCATGGAACTTGGTGAAAATTCCCCTGGCGATTTGGGTTAAATCATTTGGCGATTGCATAGTGATCCCCCTGCGGTGTGATGTCCTTTTCGGCTGGCTCGTCAGCGTTCAGCAGCGATTCAGCCGCTAGTGCTCGGCCCTGGTCTCTGGCGTTCCCCATGGGTCCGGTGGGCATCTTGCCAGTGTGAATTTGCAACTGTGCCGCCTGCTCTCGCTGGCCCTTCACGGTGCCAAGCACATAGCTGAACTTGCGCACCTTTGCGGCTTGGGCCGCGTTCTGGAACTCAGCAAGCGAAGCCCCGGCGTCAATCAGGGCGATCAGCATAGGGTTGGCCGGGTTGATGTCGAGATAACCCTGCGCTTTGAGACACGCACACACTTCGCCGGGGGTAGTTGAGATTACAGACTGTGTGTCTAGTACAGAGGGTTTTAACTGGTGTCTGGTGTCTGGTGTCTGGGTAGCCGTTGCATCACGCGTGACATCACGCGTGACATAATGCGTGACAGGTGGTGTGACAGGCTGTGACGGAATGTGTGACAAAAGCTCCTGTAACTCTTGCATGGTGGCATCGTATGCAGGAACAATTCCATGCTCACGGAGTAGATCAAATATCTGTTTTCTTCGCTCACGTGTCCTGCGTTGTCGCTCTCTGGTGTTTTCCTTTTTGGATTCTTGATCTGGCTGCGCCTCTTGATAGCGCTCTATTTCTGCCTGTATGCGCTTTTGTACATACCCGTTTTCAGTCTCTTTCCAGAACTTGTTTAAGACGTAGTCAACGGCTTTGCGCTCGGCGCTGGAGGTGGCACGAGCAAGGCGGTATATCTCGCGCCTATCCAATGGCAAAGGCTGTTCTGTCTGGTATGCCTGATCAATGAGACGGTTGTACGCGCCGTCCTCGAGCATTGAAAGGGAGACGGTGTCTTTGATGAAGTCACCTATATGGCGTTCGTAATAGTTCATGCTGCCACCCCCATCAACTCCTTAATCTCATCCGTCACGCGAATTTCACGCATGACCTCAACTGCCACGGCGGCCACGTCACGGCGCGGCAATGCGCGGAACATGCGGCGCTGTAGTTCAACCACCTGATAGGCGGCCTCAACCTCTGCCATTTGCAGCGGCTTGTCATACTCCAGCGACTTGGCCAGCTTGCGCATGGCCGTATCGTCGTAGGGGACGCCGTAGCGCGTTGCCAGGGTGTTCCAGTAGGTAACCCAGCCTTCGAGTGCAGGCAGGACCGCATAGCGCTCGCCGTGCAGTCCCATGATGGTGATCTGATTGCCCTCTACCTCGACGGCGCCAGCTTTGAGCTGGGCAAATAGGCGCTCGATGGTGTCAAACTGCTCGAACATATCCATGGCGGGCGGCAGAATGCGTCTGTGCTGTGTTGGTTTGTGGCCGGCCATACGCTTGGCCTGGCGTCGCTGTTGTCGGTTCATTTGCGTTTCCCCCCATCGAATGAGCAGAGAAAGTCCATCAGGTGAAAATAAATGGCGCCAGCGATCGCAATGCCGATACCGATGCCCAGGGCGAGAAAGATTGTGTAGATGGTCATTGCCCACCCCCATTCAACTTTTCCAGCTGGTTCAATGCCCGTGTCAGCGCCATAGTCGATTGCTCGATCACGCTGGTAAGCTTGTCCACCTGCTCGGCATGCACCACCGGCTTGGCCTCATAACCTATTTCAAAGGCCATCCACTTGAACGGCTCATGACATCCGGCATCCTTTGCCTGGCGTAGCACAAACATCACCTGGGTGATCTCCAGCTTTTCGGCACGGGATGGATTCAGGCAGTCATTCAGCAACCGGCTGGCGGCATCGACGGACTTATCAGGCCACAACCATGGACCCACCTGCTTTGTCCCGCCCAGCGCCGTGACGGCGGTCTTTAGCGCGTCTTCCGCGCTCTCAAAAAATGGCATTACGGATTGCATACCCGGCCTTTCCGATAAAAATTATCGTTTTCGGAACCCGTCGGAACGACAGATTCAGGGGAAAAAAATATAGTGGGCATCGTTAAGCGGCCTTGGATTCTTCAAAAACTTCTGGCTTCAAAAGTTTGAGATACATCAGCCGTGCATCTGGAATGCCGTTTTCAGGATCACGCCACTGGCTAACAGCCCCGGTGGTGATGTTGAAAAGCTTGGCGACCTCAACAGTGCCGCCAAAGGCGTCAATGATTTCGGAGTCAGTTTTTTGAGTCATGGCAATTCCAAAGTTTTGATTTAGGTTTATCTTAGCCCACTAAGATTATTAATGCAAGCATACTAAGATAAAAATGGTTTAGCCTACTAAGATGAAAAATGTAAGCAATATAGGCGCAAGAATTGAAGCGGAACGGCAAGCACTAGGCCTTTCAAAAACTGACGTTTGGAAAGGCGCCGGGGTAAGCTCGGGGATGTATTCCCAATGGATGAATGGCAGTGAGCCAAAGGGTCTAACTCTGGTATTGCTCGCCAAGCTTTTAAATGTCAATGAAAAATGGCTTGCAACTGGTAAGGGTGAAAAACACCCTGGAGCTGGGGCATCATCCAATGAGCTGGACGAAGATGAATTTGTACCAATAAGAAGAGTCGATTTTAAAGTGTCTGCTGGCGTATCTGGTTATGTCGTTGAGTATTTAAACGGGGAAAAAGCACCGATTTACTTTAGACGGGATTGGATTTCATCGCGTGGCTATGACGCTGACCACCTGCACGCAATCGAGGTAAGCGGCCAAAGCATGGAGCCCAGCCTGTGGGATGGTGATATGGTGGTGGTCAATACTGCAGACCAGCGTATGGTTGATGGCGAGGTTTATGCCTTCAACTATGAGGGTGAGTCTGTGGTAAAGCGTCTAAAGCGCTTCGGTGGCCAGTGGTTCATGTCTTCTGATAACAGTGATAAAACGCGATACCCTGATAAGCTTTGTGATGGTGGCTGCCAAATTATTGGCCGCGTGGTTCACAAACAGAGCGAGCGTATATAAATGGATGAATATTCACTAGACGCATTAGCGGCGGCCGGATTCATGGTTATAGCCGCGTCATACTTCATAGCGGGGCGCCCTACCCTTCGCGTTTTTTTGAAAATTGCGTTTCTAATGGCTTGGCTGCTGATCTCGGTGGTGGCGCCATTATTTACAGCGGCATTTATACACTACCCAAAAGGAAATTACGGCGCGGCCTTTGGTTGCCTTCTCATCGCAGGATTACTATTTATTCCATGGTGGCTGATAGCCGTGCCAAATCTTCGGCGCACCATGCTTCGATACAAAAGGGGGATCAAATGAAAGCTTATATTTACCCGGTTGCAGTTTTGTTTGCCCTGCAGGGCTGCGTAACCGTCACAGAAAAAGCATTGAAGGTTCAGGTATACCAGCAGAACAGCACGATGATTGCCAAGTGCAAGGATCTGGGCCCCGTGCGCGGGGAGGCTTCATTGTGGACTGCCATGTCTGTTGAGGACGGCGTTACTGAGGCAAAGGTTAAGCTGCGCGAGGCTGCCGCTGATCTGGGTGGCGATTCGGTTGCGCTTCTTAACACCGACATACTATCCAACAAGGTGATGGTTCAGGGCACAGCTTTGAAATGCTACTGATCAAATAATCCATTTAATTCAAAATCCACCCGCTTCGGCGGGCTTTTTTTGCCTACAAATCTTAGTGCGCTAATATTTCTCTTGCTTTTTATTCTTAGCGTGCTAAGATTACACCATCAACTAAACAACGTGAGGCGAACGAAATGAGTTTCGACCAAGCCCTTCAAGCCCGCGATACAGCATCGCACAACCACGTGCAAGCGACGCAGGACAAGATCACCAAGGTGATGCACTACCTGCGCCTTGATGCCACCGTGGACACGCTGGCAAACCCTTTAATGATCGGTCAGGCATACGCCGACCTGGACTATTCGGCCAGTCAGGAAATGATCCTGCTGCTCACGAAGATGGTCAGCTGCAAGCGTGCCGATGTGCATGAGGCCCGCGAAGACCTGGCGCAGTTCTTTGAAAAGCGTCTGGAAAAGCAGATCAACGCCATGGCCAATGAAAAGTACGAGATTGAAGTGAGGGCCGCGGCATGAAACGCACCGACTCAGCCCGCCGCAAATTAATCGAATCCATCCTTGCTTTGTGCTTCGCGCTGGTTGTTCTGGCCGTGCTGGCGCTGGTCGATCTGAATGATCAGCGCTGGGAGTATCCAAGCCCAGAGGTGGAAATCACCAACAAGCCATTGACCGCCGAGCAGGCGCGGTTTCTGGCGGAACTTCATAACCCGATGAAAGAGATTAAGCCATGAACGCACCCATATTGGCAAATATTGAGCATGACCGTCAGAAGTTTATCGGCGGCTCCGACATCGCTGCAATCCTTGGGATCAGCCCATATAAGAGCATTGTTGATCTGTGGCTTGATAAAACAACCCCACCAAGGGAAGGCGGCCAGAATGCAGCAGCAAAGCGCCGCGGCACACGTCTTGAGCCATACATTCGGGACATGATTACCGAGGAGCATGGCCTGCAGATTGTCGACTTCAACAGCCGGTATCAGGACGAGGAAATACCCTATTTTGCATCGGAAATCGACTTTGAATATTTCGATGCGGAGACAGGCCAGGTCGAGAACGGTGAAATTAAGACGGTTCACCCGTTCAAGGCAAAGGAATGGGGAGACATTAATACCGATCTTTTGCCAATCCATTATGTAGCGCAGGTTCAGTGGGGGCTTGGGGTAAAGCGTCGCAATCGCTGCAAGGTATTTGCTCTGATCGGCGATGAGCTCAAGCCATACCAGATAGATCGTGACGAAGAAACCATACAGGCCATGCGTGCGCGTGCTGTGGAATTCTGGACGCATTATGTCCTGCCAAAAGTTCAGCCACCTCTGGACTATCAAAACAAGGATGTGCTCGAAACGCTCAAGCGCATGTACCCAGGCTCTGACGGCACGGTAATTGAAGCGACAGCCATGCACGAGCACTGGCGCGCAGTAATCGAGACCGCCGGTGACATGGTTAAAAAATACGAGGGGATCCTCGATGGTGCAAAGGCCCACCTTTTGGCCGAAATGGGCAGTGCCGCCGCGATTCGGTTTGATGACGGCAAAGCCTTTACCCGCAAGGTGATCAACAAAAAAGGCTATGTCGTGGAGCACGCCCCTAGCCAGTACGTTGATTTCCGTCTTTCAAACTTCAAGGAGTAACACACCATGGCAGCACAAGGAACACAAGCTTTAAAGGCAGTAGCCACAGGCCAGAATCTGGCAGAAATGAAACCCAAGGACCAGATCGCTGAACTGCTTAAGCGCAAGCATGGCGAAATCGCAAAGATGCTACCCAAGCACCTGAATGCAGAGCGCTTGTTAAAGGTGGCGCAGATTGCGGCAACTACTACCCCCGCCCTGCTTGAATGCGAAGTTCCCAGCCTGGTCGGCGCGATTGGTCAATGCGCGCAAATGGGACTGGAGCCCAATACGGTCTTGGGGCATGCCTACCTTGTCCCATTCAACACCAAGCGCAAGCGCGGCAATGTCGAAGAATGGGTTAAGTCGGTTCAGGTAATCATCGGCTACAAAGGGCTTATTGATCTTGCCCGGCGCTCCGGCCAGATCGTCAGCATCAGCGCCCATGAAGTATGCAGCAATGATCAGTTTGATCTGGTGTATGGCCTGGATGAAAAGCTGGAGCACCGCCCGGCGATGGGTGAGCGCGGTGAAATCATCGGTTTCTATGCTGTGGCAAAACTGAAAGATGGCGGCAATGCCTTCGAGTTCATGAGCATGCACCAGATCGAAGAGATCAAGCTCAACACGCAAAGCAAGGGCAAATACGGACCTTGGAAAGATCATTTCACTGAAATGGGCCGCAAGACTGTCATCCGCCGCCTGGCAAAGTACCTGCCGCTATCAATCGAATTTCAAACGGCGGCCGTGCTGGATCAGAAGGCATCTGCAGGTGAAGACCAGCATCTTGATAGCTTTGATAGCGAGTTTTCCGTTGCAGCTGATGATCCGTTGCTGCCGGCACCTGGTGATCAGTATGGCGATGACGGCACACAGCAGCAAGAGCACACACCGAGCAGCATCACCTATGCCCAAGTTGCCGAAAAGCTGAATAAAGCCGAAGACATTGACCTGCTGGATGTTGCAGCGGACTTGATTGGTGAAGTTGCCGACCCATCGCAGCGCGCGGAGTTGAACGGCATTTACAAAGAACGCCGCGAAAGCTTGAGCGCATAACCGCCACCTCCCTTAACCCCTGCCGATGCCTTTGGGTGACATTAGAACTGTCGGGAATCGGATACGACTGGCTCACGTACGAGCCACCACAAGGATGCTGCTTTATGCCTGTAAAACTAGCGCATAGGGGCAGGCGGGGTTCGATTCCCGGCAGGGGGATAACCAAGCCCCCGGCCAGTGCAAGTAAGGCAGCATCACTTGTGGTGAAGCGGAATGGTGATCCGACTAGGCAACGATGCGGGTTGAACAGACTGTCAGAACGACACAACCAGCCAAAGCTAAATTTGAGCGATAGAACAGCATGAAGCCGGAAAGTAAACACCACCGGCCACCACTTTAACTGAGAGGAATGATGATGTTGGAGATTCAAGAAACCCAATACATTCGAAATATTGTGGAAGAGGCAAAGGATCATGAATGCGTTCAATGCGATCCACATTGTGCAAAGAATTGGGGTGAGTTATGCGAGCGCGGATGTTTTGAAGTTACTTTGGATTTGCAGACTATGACTTTGTCAGAGCGAGAGGAATGATGATGGCATTGCAAATCAATAAGAAGATTGAACGCAG